>NZ_CP047242.1:5512500-5812500 GCF_009856605.1 Trichormus variabilis 0441
CCACCAGCACCACCACCAACAATAATTGCATCATAAACATGGTCAAGACGTTCCGAAATATTAATCTTTGATATTTGCATATTCTGGCTTTTTTCTATTTTTGTGGGGAATTAATGCAGTAAGCCATGTTTTCAAAAATTATCTTCTAGCAGCTTGCTTTTAAAAATTAAACCCACCAAGGTTTTTCACCAGTACGGGGGTCTGTTTCTTGCCAAGATGAAATCCAAATGTAATCATCTTTAACCTGGACGTGAACCAACTTCAGAGGACGGTTAGCAGGTCCACGTTCTACGGAACCTTGGGCATCATAGCGTGAACCGTGACAAGGACATTGAAACTGTTGATCAACAGGATTCCAAGGGAAGGTACAACCCAAATGAGTACAGTTATTAACAATACCCATCGGATCAAGAGTGCCATCTTCCCTAACAGTTAAATAGGTAGGCTCACCAGCTAGTCCAGCAATTAAAGCCCGTGTTCCTGATGCTTGGACTAAAATTTGGCTGGCTGGGATGGGATGACCGATTTTGTCTTTAGCGAGAACACCACCTTCTGCGTCCGTACTTTCGGCTGGAGGCATAAAAAACTTAGTCGCTGGATATATGGCCGCACTAGCCGTAGCTGCCACAATAGCCCCAGTGAAGAAATTCAGGAGTTGCCGCCTGGACATGGAAGGATTGAGCTGATTTAAGGTATCGTCCATAAACTTTCTCACCTTTTCATTAAATTATACTCATACTATACTACTATATAGTTATATGATGAGAGGTTCCAAAAGGATCTTATTTTCCTTACTTCGTGTTTTACAGTCTGTAGCTTTATTAAAAGTCATACAAGAGTTCTGATAGCTGACAAATAATAATTATCAGAATCAATCTATGCTATTGAATTTGAAAATTGAGTATAAAAAACACACACAACATCACAAACCCCAGTCTCTAAACCTTCATTTTTGCTAATCAACAATCAAATATTCGGAGATTTCCGGCAATGGCTCACATTGTTATCGTCGGTGCAGGGTTGGGTGGTTTACCCACCGCTTATGAATTACGGCATATCCTCCCCAAACAGCATCAAGTTACCGTCATTTCAGAAACCCCTGACTTTACATTTATTCCTTCATTGCCTTGGGTAGCAATGGGTTTAACTTCCCTAGAGTCCATTCAGGTGAGTCTGCAACCACGGCTAAAGCAAAAGGGTATTAATTGGATACTAGGGCGAGTAGATTACTTGAATCCTCAAGACCAAAAAATATCGTTTGGAGAGCAAAGTATTACTTATGATTACTTAATTATCGCCACAGGTGCGGAACTGGCATTAGATGCAGTAGCTGGTTTAGGCCCCGATGGATATACTCAATCAGTATGCAATCCGCATCATGCAATCAAGGCGTTTCAGGCTTGGCAAAACTTTCTCTTAGCACCAGGGCCATTAGTAGTAGGGGCATTACCAAAAACGAGTTGTTTAGGCCCTGCCTACGAGTTTACGCTATTAGCCGACTACGTACTGAGGAAAAAGGGATTAAGAGAGCAAGTATCGATTACTTTTGTAACTCCAGAACCTTATGCGGGACATTTGGGTATCGGTGGGATGGCTAATTCTGCCGAGTTAGTGACAAAATTCATGGCAGAACGAGGGGTAGAAGTTATTGAAAACGCAGCAGTTACAGCAATTGAGCCAAATCAGATTCATCTGGGGAATGGCAGAGTATTGCCATTTGCTTACTCAATGTTACTACCACCCTTCCGAGGGCCGCGCTTTGTCCGGCAAGTACCGGGATTAAGTAATCAGGATGGTTTTATTCCAGTATTGCCTACATACAGACATCCTGAATATGCCTCAATTTATGCGGTGGGAGTTGTAGTAGAGATTAAACCACCAGAGGTAACACATATCCCCTTGGGAGTACCCAAAACTGGACAAATGACAGAAGCAATGGGCATGGCAGTAGCCCATAATATCGCCATTGAATTGGGAGTATTTTCTGCCCCGCCTGTGACTCCAACACTTGATGCGATTTGCTTCGCTGATTTTGGTAATTCGGGAATTTTATTTCTCGCTAACCCTGTATTACCTGATGTAGCCACAGGAAAACGTCGGCGGGCTGTAGCGTTGAGCGGTACTTGGGTAACTTGGGCTAAAGCCTTATTTGAAAGGTATTTTCTAGCTAAAATGCGCTTTGGGACTGCTGTACCTTGGTTTGAAAAACTGGCGTTGAAATTATTGGGACTGTCTTTAGTTGCGCCTCTGGCAGTAAAGAGAATTATTAAAGAAGAGTAGAGATTAAGAATGAGGAATCAATTATGAATTGTCAAGGAAACCGCCGCCGACATCATCAAATATCTAGGTTAAATCATAGGGGTAAAAGTGGTATGTGTGGTGTAGCGATCGCCAATACTACCACTAGCCCAACTTCTGCTTCTAATCCTCATCTTCCTGCTTTCCAACGTTGCGTAGGTCGTTATTAGAGAGGCGATCGCCTACAATAAGCTACGCGATTCTCTTATTAGGTGAGCCAGAAAAAAAAGAGCAGCATCTATTTTCTCAGCAGTAAAAATTTTAGATTTTCTTAATATCTAATCTAGTATTCATCATTAGCTGATTACATATCTATATAGTTACAATTGCTAGATAGCAAAACGGCAAACTAAATAAACCTAACAGCACACTGTCAGAAGGAAGCCGCAAAGCATACGGGCAAGTTATAATTCTCTTGCGGATGAGCGTAACAAAAATTTATGAGTAACCCCCTTGTACAGGCCTTTTTTGTCGGTAGAGCTGTAGCCGAAGTCATTAATGAACGTCTAGAAGTCGCTTTTACTGATGCTTTGAGTGAAATCGGTAAATTTGATGCGGAAGCTAGAGAACAGCTACGCCAATTCACTGACGAAGTGATAGAACGAGCAAACCGAGCCTCGGCGGCGGCTGATGCAGGTCAAACAACTACAGGTAGTGGACGACAAACTGGGGCGGCTGACTCAGTTGACTTACAAGCCACCATTGATGAGTTACGGGCAGAAATTGCCCTGTTGCGTAACGAATTACAACGTTATCGCAGTAGTTCTGTATAGATTTAGTTAGTGGTCAGTTGTCAGTTGTGAAGCAGTGTGTTGGGGAGACAGCGCTGTGGGCGGCTTTGCCGACTTGAAGCGACTGTCGTCGAGTTCCCCGACTTGTAGCAACTGCTGTTAGCGTAGCGGTAGCGACATTAGGAGCGTCACCCCTAAGGGTCAGTCGTTCATTGGCAAATGGCAATTTAGGAAAACAATTTAGGGATCAGAGTGTCTTTTCTTCCAGGTGATTCAGTAATAACCCAACGGTACGCGCAAGATATGGAAACCAATTATTCAGATAAGGCTTACCGTTGGAATCGGGAAAACTACTCTAGCAAGCGGCGCTTTGTGGACATTTGGTCTTTTGTCTTGACCTTAATGTTCAAGCTTTGGCGCTACAACAAATCTTGGAGTTATCCTGGCGGTGTCACGGAAGCAAAACAGGCTGCAAGACGTAAAGCTCAAGCAGTCTGGATTCGTAATACTCTGCTGGATTTGGGGCCAACCTTCATTAAAGTCGGGCAGCTATTTTCTACCCGTGCAGATATATTCCCTGGCGAATATGTAGAAGAGTTGGCAAAGCTACAAGACAAAGTGCCAGCATTTGGCTATGAGCAAGTTGAAAAAATAGTTGAGCAAGAATTAGGTAAAAAAATTCCCGAACTCTTTCACAGTTTTGAGCCAATCCCTCTAGCCGCAGCTAGTTTGGGACAAGTACACAAGGCTGTATTGCATAGTGGGGAATCTGTCGTTGTTAAAGTACAGCGACCAGGATTAAAAAAGTTATTTGAGATAGATTTACGAATTCTTAAAGGCATTGCCCGTTACTTTCAAAGCCATCCCAAATGGGGACGAGGACGGGATTGGATGGGGATTTACGAAGAATGTTGCCGGATTCTTTGGGAAGAGATTGACTATCTCAACGAAGGTCGCAACGCCGACACTTTTCGGCGGAACTTTCGCGGCTATGAATGGGTAAAAGTCCCCAAGGTTTATTGGCGTTATGCTTCGCCACGGGTATTAACTTTGGAGTACCTACCAGGGATCAAAATCAGCCAATATGAAGCCATAGAAGCCGCAGGATTAGACCGGAAGGTCTTGGCTCGTCAAGGCGCTCAAGCCTACCTATTGCAACTGCTCAATAACGGATTTTTCCATGCCGATCCCCATCCAGGTAATATTGCGGTTAGTGCCGATGGAGCCTTAATCTTCTATGACTTCGGTATGATGGGGCAGATTAAATCAAATATCCGCGAAGGGCTAATGCAAACGTTGTTTGGTATCGCTCAAAAAGATGGCGATCGCGTAGTCCAGTCTCTCATAGATTTGGGAGCGATCGCACCCGTAGATGATATGGGGCCAGTGCGGCGTTCGGTGCAGTATATGCTCGACAACTTCATGGATAAACCCTTTGAAAATCAATCTGTAGCCGCGATTAGTGATGATTTATACGAAATAGCTTATAATCAACCATTTAGATTTCCTGCAACTTTCACTTTTGTGATGCGTGCTTTTTCCACCCTTGAAGGGGTAGGCAAAGGGTTAGATCCAGAGTTTAACTTTATGGAAGTTGCCCAACCATACGCAATGCAGCTTATGACCGATATGAATGGTTCAGATAGCAACAGCTTCCTCAACGAATTGAGCCGACAAGCAGTCCAAGTCAGTACCACGGCTTTTGGATTACCACGGAGATTGGAAGATACACTAGAAAAATTAGAGCGGGGAGATATGCGCTTGCGGGTACGTTCTATAGAATCAGAACGACTCCTCCGGCGACAAGGCAATATTCAGATAGGCATAGGTTATGCACTGATAATCAGTGGATTTACCCTTTCAGCAACTATTTTGTTAGTTAATCATTATGTATGGTTAGCACTGCTGGCTGGTTTAATTGCCGCAGCAGTGTCAGTAATGCTGATTCGACTGCTTCTCCGCCTAGATCGTTATGACCGTATGTATTAATTGTTGTGATAAAAAGTTATGAAACTCAACTTCACGGGTCACACTGATCCGGGGCTTATTCGTTCTAATAATCAGGATGATTACTATATCGACCCTGAGGGGCGATTTTTCATCGTCGCTGATGGTATGGGTGGTCATGCAGGAGGTGAAGAAGCAAGTCGCATCGCCACAAGGGAAATCAAGGCGTATTTGACCTCTAATTGGGATGTTTCTAAACCCTCGCCCGAATTACTAGAACAAGCTTTATGGCAGGCAAACGAAGCCATTCTACAGGATCAGCAGAATCATCCTGAACGGGCTGATATGGGTACAACAGCCGTAGTCGTGATTTTCCGTAATGAAGAGCAGTGGTGCGCTCATGTTGGTGACTCTCGTCTGTATCGTTTGCGAGAAACACAACTAGAACAGGTTACGGAAGATCACACCTGGGTAGCTAGAGCAATTAAAATTGGCGACATTACCGCCGAAGAAGCACGAGTTCATCCATTTCGCCACGTTTTATCCAGGTGTTTAGGTAGAGAAGACCTACACCAAGTAGATGTGCAACCACTGGATACGAAGATAGGCGATCGCCTATTGTTATGTAGTGATGGTCTAACAGAAGAACTTCCCGATCAGAAAATCGCTCATAACTTACAAATTAACTCTTTGTTGGATCAATCTGCTCTTTCCTTAGTGGAAGACGCGAAAGACCAAGGCGGACATGATAACATCACCGTCGTTATCATCGCTTTAGAATAATGTCCCCAACATAGCTAATTTCTAACTAGCAACTCACAACCAAAAACCGCATTTTTAGTAAATATACTCAGCAATTTGTTCAACCTGAGCATTTTTCCTATTTGCAACTTGATACAAATATTTTTAGCAGCAAATTTCCCCACTGCCAGCTTAGTTTACATAAATTTTGTCTGTTGACATCTTGCACATAATAAGGTATGACGCATATAATGCGATATTACTACCATTAATTTACTACCCAGTCATGAACATCTCCCGCCAGAGAAAAGTTTCGACTAGGTAGTCAATTTTAGGTATTGAACCTGCTGTAAATTTATTAAACCGATAAATTTGCCCGAAATCTGCTCTAGCAGACTTGGGTTATATACCAGTAGGCTCAGGTGCAAAACAACAAAGCACAAATTTTACCCATTAAGGATATGGGCAACCTGTCCAATAGTTGTTATCTTTCTTAATACAGAGGAATAATCAACAATATGGGGCAGGTACTAACTAAAGTCCTATGCCTGTGGGGCTTCTGTAACCGACATAACCTTTACGCATTGTCCTTTAGGAGTCTGTTATGAACCAACCAATCGAATTGTCATTGGAACAACAATTCAGCATTCGTTCATTTGCCACCCAAGTACAGAACATGAGTCATGATCAAGCCAAAGATTTTTTAGTCAAACTTTACGAGCAAATGGTTGTCCGTGAAGCCACATATCAAGAGCTACTCAAGCATCAGTGGGGCTTAGATTCTGGTTCCACTCCGGCATAGAGTCGCTATGTGTCGCAGTGGGCGACCTCCTTCTCTTGCTCAGTTCCAGGGAGGAAAAGAGCTGGGGATGCTGGGGCGTCAACTTTCGACCAGAACAAGTTTACATTGACTAAAAGTAAATAACTCAAAACTAAACATGGCATCTACTTCTGCTGTTAAGTACTGTCTTCCTTTAACTTGTTTAGCTTCTTGTTTACCAAGCTGATAGTATTAGTAAACTTTAACCTTCAAATGACTACTGGTTACATTACTCTGTACCATTGGCCTTTAAATCCCGTAAGTACTCTTAGACACCCTATTTTTGTAATTAACCAGGAGCGTATTTTTCACTAACACTGATGATCATTATATTTATTGCCAATAATAGTTACAACTACGTTATATATTTTATTTATAAAAATTTACATATTTAGACAAGGTGTTTCACGAATACAGATGTTACAGATAATCCAAACAGTCCTAACCAGATAGATCAATGGGAGAATCCGTATCAATAGCTGCCAATTTAGCGAGAATTTGGGGCTTAAGTTTTTCATATTCTCCTTTGAGGAGGTTTTTACTCATTTGGGGATCAACACAAGAGACAAAGGTTTTCGCGGTCATAATCCACTGTTGTAGGCGTTGACGTTGAGCTGAGGCCACACTAGCACTTAAGACATGAGAACAGCGATTTGGTGATTCTCGTGCGAAGAATAGTAAACGATAGCCACCTGTTTTTACTAACAAGCTGGCTATCTCTTGACCGATACCAGTTTTGAGATCGAGATAGTAAGGTAACCATTTAGCTCCATACTTACGGTTATGGATAACCGTAATCCATAGCAGCATGGGATGAGGTGCTGCGATGAACAGAAATTGATTGTAACGACTGCAAATGATACGTTTGAAAATTTCTTTTTCCGGCAGCATTACCCATAGTGCAGGTAAGACTTCTCCACTGACATTGATAGGCTGAGGAAAAACAATATCAGCAATAGGTTTATTTTGTGGCCAGGAAGTATTGTAAATAGTGTTATCCTGAGGTGCGGATAACAGCACATCGGGTTTTATCTTTTGTTCGGAGACAACATTAATTGTTAAAGTAGCGGTAGATTGACGGCTGTCATAATTTTCCTGCTTCAATAAACGTTTAGTACGTTGTTGTTCGACAGACTCTAAAACTTGCAGTATTACACTGATGCTGGATGGACGATCTTTTGCTGCCTTAGCTAAACAGTTCATTACTAAACTTTCTATTTCCTGAGGAATTGCTAAATCAGGCGCAACCTCAGAAAAAGTTCTTGGCGGTTGGTGGTGATGAGTTTTGTACCATGAGCCAAAAGAATGGGTAGGTGCAACTAATGGCATCTTACCGGTGAGCATTTCAAACATCATCACACCCAAACTATAAATATCGGAGCGATTATTTAATTCTTTACCCTCCATTTGTTCAGGAGATGAATAAGCCAGCGTCCCCAAATAAAATTTCGTCTGGTCACTATTTGACTGTAGTAATTTAGCAATACCAAAATCTAAGACCTTAACTAATTCTCCAAAACTGGGATCTTGAATCACTAGGATATTGCTAGGTTTAATGTCACGGTGAATAATGGGGTAGACTGTCCCATCGACGGGAATACCGTTGTGAGCGCACTGTAAACCCAAGCAAATTTGACGTGCCATACTCACAAAGCGAGGCAAAGATATATTTTGCTGGCGAATTATTTGGTTGAGGCTGTGTCCTTGCAGATATTCCATGACATAGAAGGGGATTTTATTTTCATCTACGCCGTAATCCATCACGCGCACAATATGAATACTTTTTTGCCCCAATAAAGCGCAGGTTTTTGCTTCTCGCTCAAAGCGTTCTTGCAAACGCATCTTTTCATTTTGCATTGATAAAGCCAGAAATTTCACCGCAACAGGTACACCTCCCAACAAAACATCCTTGGCACGGTAAACTCTACCCATTGCCCCAGTGCCAATTAATTCCTGAAGCTGGTAGCGTTTGCCAAGTAAACGACCTATGTTGGGGTCTGACATAGAAAATTGGACTCCAATATTCAACAATGGTGAATGACACCTGTACTGAAAAAGTGCAGAGTAGTATTAGCAGAACGATAAGCTGCTTGCTATTAGCGGGGTGTTTAGCCCGTAAAATTCGCCAGCCTCTCACCTTTAAACCTCTAGTCCCCTTTTCATTGATCGTGATGTACACAGTTCATTATGGATACTCAGGATATGAGTAATAAGTCTGTGGTTGAGGAGCGCAAACAAAAAACAATAGGTAGATATATCCTAATGTTCTGCACTGGGATTTTGATGTATTTTTAGTTTGCCCAATTTTTCTGTAGTAGATAACTTAGGGGATATCAAAAATTATGGGGATTGGGGATTTGGAAGAGGTAGGAAATAGGGAGTAGGGGAAAAGATCACTACTGACCACTGATAGCTAACACCTGACTATTGACTAATTACTTGATCAAGACTGACGCTCTAAGCTTGCTTCCATTGTGCTTGTTAAAAAATGACCTGACATAACACCGCTACTTAAATAATAGGCATCGTCAGAAATGCGGTGCATGGTTTCAAATCCACTACGACGTTGCCGATCGCTCATTGCCCAGTAACGTTGCACAATTGTATCTAGACCAATCCAACCCTCGCCTTCAACTTGTCCTAAAAGACTATGTTGGAGTAAAAAAGTATATTGGCGTTCTTCTTGATGTAAGCGCCCCTTATACTGTAGTGAAATTTCTGGGCGATCGCTACCTGGAAATATCAGCTTTGCTGCCATAGTAAACCAGTTATCTCGATTCCAAGCTACCAAGGTCATACCCTTGACGCTGATTGGCATACCATTGCGTTCTAGCCAACTGCCTTGTATTTTCCAGCGTCCTGGTTCCAACAGAAAAGTGTGAGCCACTTTGTATCTTCCTTGCCTTGATCGAGTAGTCCTCAGACTATAAACATATATTCTGCAAAGTCAAAATGTCATTAGTCGGTGGTCAGTGGTCAATAGAGACAATAGAGACGTTGCACTGCAACGTCTCTATATTGTCCCCAAATCCCAATTTCTATCTTCACCCTTGATGAATTTCTCCCAACAAAACTTCTTGTGGTGCGCCTGTGGCTGTTGGTAAGTTGCCTGGGATGCCTAATTGTCGCCAGTGAGCTAAAACAGCAAAAGCGATCGCTTCTTTAAAGTCGGCACTCACACCTGCTTCATCAGTGGTCAAGACGGGGATTGTTTCTAACGCTAACTGTAATCTTTGTTTTAAATACAAATTACGGCTACCACCGCCACATAAAAATACACGTTGTGGCATTTGTGGTAAAAAAGTACGGTAACTGTGAACAATGGAAGCTACAGTTAGTTCTGTGAGTGTTGCTAGCATATCAGCTGGACTAAGTTGGTATGGTTCCGCATCTTGGAAACATTGATTTAAGTAAGCTACGCCAAACAATTCTCGACCAGTCGATTTAGGGGGTGAGAGATGGAAATATTCATGGGTGAGCCATTTTTCTACTAAAGGATAGCAAGGAGTTCCACTGGCTGCCCATTGACCATCTTCATCATAGGTTTTGGCACCAGCCGTCAGACGTTCTACTGCTAAATCTAGTAAGCTATTACTTGGGCCTGTATCCCAACCACGAATTTGTGAAAGCCAGCCATCAGTACGCGCTGGGATATAAGCGAGGTTACCAATACCACCTAAATTTTGAATACAACGACTCTCATGGGGATGACTCAGTAAAAAGGCATCGACTCTGGGAACTAGGGGTGCGCCATGACCACCAACGGCGATATCAGCAACACGAAAATTACTGACAGTTGTAATTCCCGTTAAATAGGCAATCATCTCACCACGACCAAGCTGGAGAGTATAGCCAAGGGTTTTCTTCCCTACTCCTGCTTCTTTTGGTGGTCGATGATATACAGTTTGACCATGAGAACCTATTAAATTTACTGGCTGATAACCTATTTGAATATTTTGAGCAGCTTGGGCGAAAGCTAAGGCGATCGCATCATCCATATCTGCAAGTTCCAACATGGAAATAGCTTCGCCTGCACAAACTGCCAATATGCGTTCTCTTAACTCCGCAGGATAAGGATATGTTTTTCCTGCTAATAATTCAACTTTCAGATCCAATTCTGTGCCAGTAATCTCTACTAAGGCGGCATCTATACCATCTACAGATGTGCCACTGATTAAACCGATAACACGGCTAGGAAGGGCAGATGCTTGAGAAGAATACATGATTAAGTGTTGCTAATTGCCAGGGGTAGTCTAATTGATACTTGCCTTTTTGTCAAAAACTTAAATTTTCATATTGTCTTTATGAAAACAATATCGGTTCTGACCTATTTATTAACTGTCAAATTCATATTACCTTCAAGATTCCTCATCTTTAGACAGAATTTTATCTAATTACAATTTTATTTCACATTTCTTTTAAATTGCTGGGTAAAATTCTTCAAAATAGTCAATATTTTTACTTATTGATGTTATGCAGTAAAGTACTAATTTGTGCATATATGCTTTTCACGAAAGTCTAGTATTTATATCCTGTTTTTCAATCTTAATTACTCACAGAATTAAGTAGTGTTTACTAATGAGACAAAAGCAGAGTTCAAAATTATGATTCTTAAAAAACTTGTTTGTGCCACATTACTCTCGACATCAGCAATCACTTCATTCATCTATGCTGGCTCTGCTCATGCTATTGGCTTCAAGGTAGAAACAGGTGTTGCTGGTCCTAATGGTGTTACCAATCAAGGTGCTTATTCTCAGTTTTGGCAAGATTCAGGTGTAACAACTATTGATTTCAACAATGGTGTAGCACCAACCACAGGTTTTGCTAAATATTCATTTGAAAATGGCGGAAGTAGTAGTGTAAGAAAAGACCAATGGGCCCCAGCAGGGCCAAACGGAGAAGTAAATGATACAAGCTACTTGGCTGTTTTCAATGGTGATAAAGTGACCATTAACTTAGATAGCTATCTAAATTATTTTGGTATTGACTGGGGTGCGATCAGTAACAATAATACCTTCTCTTTTTATAATGGTGACACTCTGATAAAGTCTTTTACTACTCAAGATGTTAATACCGTAGCTCCTATTAGTGCTGCACAGCACGGTGGAGAACGTAATGGCTACCTTCATTTCTATGCTGAAAGCCGTAATGATCTTTTCAACAAGATTGTCATCTCTCAAGCTAGTACTGATGGTGGTGGGTTTGAAAGTGACAACCACTCTTTTAAGATTGGAAATGGCAGATTTAAAGGTTTTGATCCCCAATCTGTTCCTGAACCTGGTATGACTTTAGGGATGCTAGCTGTTGGTGGTTTGTTCTTACGTCAACACAAAAAGCAAAAATTGCAAAGTGCTAGCAAATCTTAATCTGATTTGAGTCCGAGAATTGGTAATTTTGAAGTAACTAAATAGAGATTATTTTTTCTCCATGATGCTTTTACAGTGTCTGGAGATAATTTTTATTTATAGTTAGTAGGGTGCGTCAGTATGAGTAATTTCCTGGTACAACTAGGTTTTCTCGCAAGTAGCGCGCCCTACGTTTTGGATATTTTTTATCTGGAAGTCCCTTACACCCTAAAACCAGTGTTTGAGAAAGCATAACTGTCTACACCTTTCAACCATGCTCTCTCATCTTTCGGCGTGCTGCTTCTAATAATAAGCGGTGTTCGGCACGAGCGATCGCCTGATATGTCCTCTCTACTGCTTCTGGTTCTACGGAAATCGATGTGATACCCCATTGCACCAATTGATCGATGATTTCTGGATATATTGCTGGCGCTTGTCCGCAGATAGAACAAGGGATGCCGGCTGTGTGGGACATTTGGATTAGTTGGGCAATAGCAGCCATCACGGCCGGGTGGCGTTCATTTAAAGCTTTGGTGATGCCGCTTTGTTCCCTGTCTGCGCCTAATAGCAGTTGTGTCAAGTCGTTTGTGCCAATGGATATACCTGCTACGCCAGCTTTGACATATTCTGGTAGCAAAAATAAGACACTGGGAACTTCTGCCATCATCCAGAGTTGAAACTGGGGAATTTGGGTAAGTCCGAATTGTTCTGCTTTTTGGCGACAGAAGGTAAATTCTGCTACGCTGCGAACGAAGGGTAATAAAAGGTGAATGTTATCGTAACCAGCTTTTTGAGCATTAGCGATCGCTGTGAGTTCTAATTCAAAAACACCAGAATTACGAACATAACTCAATGTACCGCGATCGCCCAAAATTGACTGAGGTGCAGATTGAGAATTATTTGCTGATAACTCATGCGATCGCCAATCCAAAGAGCGATAAAAAACGGGGCGTGGGGCAAAGGCACGGGCAAACTGGATAATCTGCTTAGATAATTGCTCTAATAATTCTGATTTTCGCCCATCCAAAAGCCAAAAATTTGGATGCTGACCTTTAAGTAAAGGTAGTAACATCAATTCTGAGCGCAATAATCCCACCCCATCTACAGGCAAGTTCTGCACCTGTTCAATTAGACTAGGTTGACTAAGGTTAACCAGCAGTTGGGTAGCAATCATTGGCATTTGCCTGCTAACAACAGGGTGAAATGGTGGAGTCGGAGGTTGCTGGTGTAGATTTTCTACCGTAGTGGCTTCGTCTGCTTTTAGTAAATATACCTCTCCACGATCGCCATCTATTAGCAATCGTTCACCATTGGGAATTACTAAGGTGGCATCTGCTACATTCACAACGGCTGGAATGCCCAATTCCCTGGACAAAATCGCTGCATGACTGGTTACTCCTCCTTGGGCTGTGACGATACCAACGGCTTGTTCTAGTAACGGCAACCAATCAGGTGTAATTGCTGGTACTACTAAAATTACGCCTTTAGGTAGTTGTTCTGGTTTCCGTTGGGAGTCGGTGACAACATAAGCATTGGCGGTGACACGTCCTCTAGCCGCCCCAGTACCCTTGATAAAACGTATACTGGGTATTGCAGATTGGGGAGTACTCACTTGCGTCATGTAGAGACAGGGGGTGGAGTTTTCCTCGGTAATTGTCCATTCGATAGTAAAACTGTTACCTAGTTCGCTTTTTAGTTGATGCCCCAAGGTAATTACTTGTTGTAGGTATTCTTCAGTTAAAGCATATTGTTGCTGGTGTGACTCTTCCACTGAATACGCGCCTACACGAAGGTTATCTAATTTGAATACCTCTTTTTTGGATAGTTCAGCACCATTCAATTCTGAACTACCTAGACGATAAGCGAACATTTTATTTCCCAGATGTCTTTCCAAAACAATACCTGTTTCCTGCTGAACGTGGTATGTATCTGGTATAACTTCGCCCTGAGACAAGGCTAATCCTAATCCCCATGTAGCTTGGATTTTATAGCCTGAAGAGTTAGCGATTAATAAACCACTGGCGATCGCATTTTCTACTGGCTGTACTAAGATGGCTAGATTAACTTCTTGGAGGTTAACTCCCATACGCTGCCAATATAGCAAGCTTCTGGCGCGAAAAAGTTGACTCCAGGTATGCTTGAGAGTGTGAGCTATCGCATCTTCATTACAGTAACAGAAAGCAGCATCCAATAATCCAGATGTGTTTCCTAACCTGTGGGTTTTCGTTGCTAGTGTTAAACTGGGACGAAAAATTAAAAAGTTAGTTTGCCATTCCCTCGCGGTAGTAAGAATTGTATTCACCCACTGTGATGGTACAGTTGCATGAATAATTTCCTGGCGTAAACGCCCAGCCACCTGCTGGAGTTGTCGCCAGTTGGCTACATCTAAATGCAAGGAAGAATTGGGTAAGTTAGCGACCAATGATTCTGAACTGTTGAGAGTTTCTAGAAATAATCGCAAAACTTCTTCAGACACTACAAACCCAGGAACAACGGGGTAGCCGCGCTGCTTGATTCTACTTAAATAGAACGCTTTGTCACCTACTTTAGCGCGGTCTTGTAATTTAATTTGGTCAAGCCAGTAGAGTTTATCCACTCAATTTTTTTGATTGTCAGTTTGCCAGGAGAAGCTTTTATATTTATGGTTAGTAGTTGCACTATCCCCTTTGTTAATTCCCTCCTTCATAAGTATTTTTTGATGATTAAGGGACTTGGAGATAAGAAAATATCCAAAGTGTGAGGTGCGTCAGTGGGATAGAACCTAACTATACTCAGAAATGATTCATACTGAAGCACCCTACCAAACCATCAATTTCGGATAATTTATTTTCTGGTGTTCCCTAACTTCAAATTATCTATAAAAAATCACTCAATAATCAAGTGTCGCCATAGGTTAGCTGAGATCATCAATATTGCCATAAATTATTACTAAAATTCTATAGGACTAGTATTTGATTTCTGAAATATACGTAGGGTGGGCATCGCCCACCAAAACCATGATACGGTGGGCGATGCCCACCCTACAGATACTTAAATATTTTCAAAAATCAAATATGATTCCTATATCTATCCCTCTAATAATTAGATTATCTAGAGATTAATAATAGCAAAATCACTATTTTTCACTATTGAGAAATTAATCTGGAGTGCCGTTATTATTGGATTAATGTAGAAATATAAACTTTTAAATAAAAAATATACAATATAAATAGAATGTTTTTCAAAATTTGCGGATATAAGTTATACATGACATAGAGTATGTTTTCTTATATCAGAGATAAAATTGCTAGATAACTACTACCTGGAACCAGACGATTTTTTCAAGCTGATCTTTCGGCTTTTCTTAGCTTTACTTATTGGAGCTATTATCGGCATAGAAAGAGAACGACGGCGTAAACCAGCAGGCTTAAGAACTCATATGTTGGTTAGCTTTGGGTCTGCCATATTTGTTGTTATACCTTTACAAATTATCTCCATACAATCACACCCAGAAGTGGTTAGCCGAGTAATTCAAGGTATTGCGGCTGGTGTGGGATTTCTCGGTGCTGGTGAAATTGTCCGCGAATCTTCACAAGTATCACAACGTCTGGAAGTTCATGGACTTACCTCAGCAGCAGCTATCTGGGTTTCCTCTGGGTTGGGAATTGCTGCTGGTTGTGGTTTATGGCAATTAAGTTTAGTTGGAGCTATCATAACTTTTGCGATTTTAAATATTTTTAAGAGATTAGAAAATAGTTAATCATTTAAGTTTTTATCAAATAAATTTAATGCCTTGGCAAATGCAGGTTCTTCTGCTTGAATTTGCATAATCGATTTAACTAAATAAATAAAATTCCAATCGAGTTGATTATCGTTTTCAATTGTTTTACTAGCCGCATAAAAGCTCGCATCATCAATGCTTAATTCATTTGTAGTGCCAGTTTGAAATCCTGAGAATTTTTTATCCCAAGATAGTGATTGACCACGCAAAGTCAATTGAAACCAGGAAATTTCGTCATCTTCAAACTCAAAAAAAACATCAAAATATGGTTCTTCACCTTGAAACCAAATTCTAATTTTCCCTTCATTTTGACTTTTCTTGAGTAGTTTATTTTCAATTTTTATTAATGATTTACCCAGTGATATAATTTCATTTTCACTTAATAGATTATCGGTATTTTTCATACTTAAAGATGAGAATTATTTTAATAATTCAAGATAATGAATGCCATATTTATGGGAATCCTGATGAGGCTTAAAGAAGCTGATTATTTAATTTTATCTAATAGAATTTGATGTAGATATTTTACCTTGCTCGACAAAAAGAATTTGCGATGAATTTAACCACTGGGCATCAAAAGAACTGAGGTGAGTAGTAGTAATTAATGTTTGAAATCTGTCTTGAATCGTATCCAGTAATTGATTTTGGCGGGATGGATCTAATTCAGCCAAAACATCATCAAGTAATAGTAAAGGTGGCTCTTTAACAACTTCCTCAATTAATTGCAGCTCTGCGAGTTTGAGAGCTAATACCAGCGTGCGTTGCTGACCCTGAGAACCGTATTGACGGGCTGGAGTTTGATTGATGGTTAATTCTACTTCGTCCCGATGGGGGCCGACAAGGGTGGTACCTCGGTACATTTCGGGAACGGCTCTTTGCTGTAACTGGCTTAAAAAAGCTTGCTGCACCTGTTCTGGTTGATTTTGCATCAACTGCACATTAGGCGTATAGCTGATTTGCAGAACCTCTGTACTGCCGCTAATACTGGTGTGCCAAGCGGTAGCTAGGGGGGCAAGTCGAGCTAATGCGCGATCACGTCTTCTAATTACCTTTGTTCCGGTAGTAACTAATTGCGCGTCCCAAATAGCTAGGGCTGAGTCCTGAGTAGTGAGTGCTGAGTCTTGCAACTTCTTTAGATAGGCATTGCGTTGCCGTAACACCTGATTATATTGCTGCAAAATATGAGCATAAACTGGCTCAAGTTGAATCAGGAGAGTATCCAGCCAGTTGCGCCGGACTTCAGGGCTACCACGCACCAGTTCTAAATCCAAGCTGGAGAACTGCACCGCATTTAACACACCTAAAAAATCCATTTGTCGCCGCAGTGATTCACCATTGAGGGCGACAGTGCGGCGACCATTACGCCGCAGAATCAGACTGAGGTCACTAACCCCCGTGTCTCGCTCTAACGTGGCGTTTATTTGGGCTAGTGGTTCTTCCTCCTGGACTAAATCGCGATCGCGTGCCATCCGGTGCGATCGCAATGTTGCCAATAACTCCACCGCCTCCAACAAATTCGACTTTCCCTGAGCGTTATTACCCACCAAAATAGTTTTGGCGGCCGTAAACTCAACCTTTTGGTCATAGTAGTTGCGAAAATGTCGGAGGTGCAGAGTCTTTAGGTACATAAAGGGGATTGAGGATTAGGGATTGGGGATTGGAGACTAGGGATTGGGGATTGGGGATTGGGGATGAAAATTTACCCCTGCTTCCCCTGCCTCCCCTGCCTCCCCTGCCTCCCCTGCCTTCTTCCTGCCTTCTCACACACTCCTTTTGCCCATAAAGCGGAAGAATAACTTCTCCATCTCCACCCAAACAAACATCAAGGCACTGAAGCCGACGCAAATCGCTAATTCGTCAAGTGGTAGCCAGTGAGTACCAAAGAAATCTCGTAGGGGTGGAACATAGACAAGCATGAGTTGCAAAATTGTTGTGACAACTACAGCCCCTAATACGTAAGGATTGGAGACAGGATTCATCTCTATTGTGAGTTGGTTATTGGAGCGAATGGCGATCGCATGACCCATTTGAGCAATACACAGAGATGTAAAGACCATTGTTTTCCAACGTTCAGGATCGAGTCCTGGCCCTGTCACTGCGTGGGAATGATCATAAGCCCATTTCATCAGAATAATGGTGATGATGGCAAAGATAATCCCGATACGCACCATGTAGGAACCCAAGCCTCTAGCAAAGATGCTTTCACGGGGGCTAAAGGGTGGGCGCTTCATCACATCAGGTTCGGGAGGTTCCACAGCTAAAGCTAAGGCTGGTAAACCGTCTGTCACCAAGTTCATCCAAAGGATTTGTAGGGGTGTTAAGGGTACTCCTCCCAAACCCAGGAGAGGCGCTGCGGCAATGGTGAGGACTTCACCGATGTTGCTGCCCAGGATGTATTTGATAAAGCGGCGGATGTTGGTGTAAACTACCCTACCTTCCTTCGTGGCGGTGACAATAGTAGCGAAGTTGTCATCGAGTAGCACCATATCACTGGCTTCTTTACTCACATCTGTGCCGGTAATACCCATAGCGATGCCAATATCAGCTTGTTTGAGGGCTGGGGCATCGTTCACACCGTCCCCTGTCATGGCGACGAATCTACCGCGACGTTGCAGGGCTTGGACAATCCGCAATTTGTGTTCTGGAGATACCCGTGCATAAATGCTTACTAGGTCTACTTGCTGTTCTAATTCCTGGTCATTCATCCGTTGTAATTCTTGACCAGTGAGAACTCTGTCACCTTCTTGGGCAATACCCAGGTCTGTGGCGATCGCTCGTGCTGTAAGTTGATGGTCGCCTGTAATCATAATGGGGCGAATACCAGCTTCTCGACACTCTTGGACTGCTGCCCGGACTTCGGGACGCGGGGCATCTAGCATCCCCACCAAGCCCAGCCAAACCATTCCTTGTTCTGATGTCTCATCCGACCCTTCCGGCGGCACTTCTGCCAGGGGTTTGTAGGCAAAACCTAATACCCGCAGACCTTTACTCGCCATTTGGTCATTTGCTGCCAAAATTTGTTGGCGTTGTTCGTCATTGAGGTGGTCTGAGTTTGCACCCAAGTGAATGGCTGTGCAGCGTGCCAAAATCAACTCTGGGGAACCCTTGGTAAACATGATGTAAGGTTCGCTGTTGACCAAACCCGCCAAGGTGGGGTCAACTGCTGTCATTGTCGGTTCACCTGTGGCTACTTTCTCCACCTGAGAAATGACACTCATGCGTTTACGTTCCGAGGAGAAGGGAAACTCGCTCACACGGGGTAACTTATAGTTCCACTGGTCTTTTTCAATGCCTGCTTTGCCTGCCAATGTTACTAATGCCCCTTCTGTGGGGTCACCTAAGATCATCCATTCCCCTGCTTCTTTTTGTAGTACTGAGTCGTTACAGACAGCACAAGCAACTAACAAAGCGGGAATTTCGGGATAATCTTCCGCCTGCACGTTTTGACCATCTAGGTGAAACTCACCCACTGGGGCATAACCTTCACCTGTAACGCGAAAAGTTTGATGGTTTGTGTAGATTGACTGCACTACCATTTTGTTTTGGGTGAGTGTCCCGGTTTTATCAGAACAAATGGTAGTGACAGAACCCAAAGTTTCTACGGCTGGTAGTTTACGAATTAAGGCATTGCGCCGCACCATGCGCTGGGTTCCCAATGCCAAGGTAACTGTAATTACGGCGGGTAAACCTTCGGGAACTACGGCTACTGCCATACTCAAGGAAACTTCTAATAAGTCTCTCAGGGGGCTAAAATTCCCTGCTTGAATGACACCACCCACAACGACAATCGCCACCAACACCAAGGAACCGCTTACTAGAACATTCCCTAGCTGAGTCATCCGTTGTTGTAAGGGGGTAGGTTCACTTTCCACCGACTGCAACATGGTGGCGATTTTGCCTAGTTCCGTGGTCATGCCAGTATTAGTTACTAGCACCTTGCCACGCCCTTGGACTACTTCCGTACCTTGGTAAACTACATTAATGCGATCGCCTAAAGATGTATCTTCTGGTAGTTGTAAAGATGCTTGTTTATTTACGGCTTCCGCTTCACCTGTTAAAGCCGATTCCCGCACCTGTAAATTAGCTTGTTCAATCAAGCGACCATCGGCGGAGATTTGCACCCCAGCCTCTAACAGCATCACATCTCCTGGGACTATATCTTTGGCTGCTACATCCACCAACTTGCTACCACGAATGACCCGCACAGAAGGAGAGGCAAGTTTTTTCAGTGCCGCTAGAGCTTGTTCAGCACGGCTTTCTTGAACATAACCGAGAATACCATTGAGGATGACAATCGCTAAGATGGCGATCGTATCTTTGAACGGTATTTCCCCAGGCTTGAGTTCACCTGCTTGCCAAGAGATAAAATCTAAAGACCCAGAAATAAAAGCAACTGCAATCAGCATCAACAACATAATGTTCTTGAACTGATCAAACAGAATCTCCCAAGCGCTACGGCCTCCATGTTCTTCTAGTTCGTTGGGGCCATATTTTTGCAACCGTTGTTCAACTTCTTCGGTTGTCAAGCCACTGTCTGCATTACTATTGAGCAGTCCTAGTGCTTTATCAACTTCCAAGCTGTGCCAAGTAGTGGAACTTTCAGGCAGAGAATTAGCAGACATTGTGTAAGTCACAGAAAATGGTTACAAAATTCGATCATAATTTAGTGATGGACGGAAAACCATCCACCAAAGTTACATTACATCTATTGTCTAGATGTAGGAGTAATAACGTAAGTCACTACTGATCTAGGGAAGAGATGGTATTTGGTTATGGATAATAGGTCATAGTTTTTTCCTAAGTTACCAATTACCCTCCGGTTTCGCCAGTCCCCTACGGCGGGAAACCCGCCTACAGGGCTGGACTCACCAATTACCAGTTACCCTCTAGACAAAAGTTAATCTATTTCCTTGTGGTGCATATGTATTATTTCTTCAGCCAGAGTTTTCTGGAAGACATTTTACTGATAATTGAGAATAACACCCAGTCTGATTTTGGATTACAAATGCCATGCCACAATTAATTTTAGGCGTGCTAACCGTTAAATAAATATGCTTAATATGAGTTTTGCACCCACCAGTTTGACAGTTAGCCAAATGTCAGGGACAAGGACAATTAGACCATTGACTGCTGCTACTTTATGTGGCATTGCTTTTATCCAAGATAGACTGATCGCCATTGACAGTATCAAGGGACATTTACTAGAAATTGACCCCAAAACCGATAACAGCAAGATTCTCAATCCTCACCAAGCCAAAGAGTTTACGGACGTAACCGGGTTAGCTGTTTGGGAGGACGAGCTGTGGGTAACTCGCGGTAACAGTGTGTATGTATCTAAGCTCTCATCTTTAGGCTTGGAACATTTTGTCACGTTACCTTATAGCGCGGACGGTGTTGCCGTTTGGCAATCAACAGTTTACGTTAGTTGCCATAGATTAGGCTACATCCTGATTTTTGACCGCGATACCCGTAAAGAGATTACCAGATTTTATGCTCCTGGGGTTGGGATCGAAAATTTAGCGGTGAATGGCAATACCCTGTGGGTATGCGATCGCACCGAACAAACAGTCTACTCTATGGATAGGGCAACTGGGGAGGTAAAATTCAGTGTTTTAACCCCCTTTGAATCACCTACAGGCATAGCATTAAACGTAGATGCCGAAACGGGTAAAGAAAATCTTTATGTTGCCTATGCCTCGGAGGAACCCTATATCCGGGATAATCCTAATGCTGATCCTAATCATGAATTAACGTACCGCGATCGCACTTTTATTCACCCCCTCTACTATCATCACGAGCCAGATAAACACTACGCCCTTTCTAACGGTTATCTCATCGAAATGTCCTATGCTGAGGAAATTTCGCCTTTAGAAGAGGTGTATATACCAGAAGTAGAATGGCGGATTGCTCTCCCCTCAGAAACTGAACGCCAAAAAATTCGACACATTGAACCCATCGGTATACCTTTCACAGAAGAAGTCATTGACGGACAACGTGTCGCCGTATTTAAATTTGATGCCCTAGTTCCTGGTGAACGCCATATCTTTGGCTGGAAAGCATTATTAGAAGTGCGAGGCATTAAGTATCGCATTACACCCAAAGAAGTAGAGAATATTCCTGAACTATCACCGGAATTTCAAGAGCGCTACTTAGTGGATGACGACGATTTAGCAATGGACACCAGTATAGTCCGCCGTGCGGCTGAAGAAGCTGTTGGCTCAGAAACGAATCTGTTGCGGAAAATGTACAGCATTCGTAATTATGTTTATGATGAGTTGTCCTATGGTATCAAGCCATACATAGACACGCCAGATATCGTTTTAGAGCGAGGCGTTGGTTCCTGTGGCGAATATGTGGGAGTGTTACTCGCTCTTTGCCGTTTGAATGGTATTCCTTGCCGCACAGTGGGTAGGTACAAATGCCCCCCACACGCCGAACAGCAAGGAGTTCCCCTGCAACCAGATTTTAATCATGTGTGGTTAGAATTTTACATTCCTGGCTTTGGCTGGTTGCCAATGGAATCAAACCCTGATGACTTGGGCCGTGGTAGTCAATATCCTACCCGCTTTTTTATGGGCTTATGCTGGTATCACATTGAAATCGGTAAAGGTGTTTCCTTTGAAACTATCAGTAGTCAAGGTAAGAGATTAACCAAGGATGATATCCCCATAGGTGATTTGGCAATTAATCACATTCGGTTTACGATTGTCAAGGAATTACCAGATTTTTGAAGCAGATTCTCAAACAATGAAAAATGAACAGAGGGAATGATGATATTTCCCCTCTGTCAAGAAATCTGTTAAGTAAATCGGGCATACACTGTCAGATAATTAAGGGTAATCGATTGTCGAAGTCTGCATCGATAACCTGATTTCCCTTAAAACAAAGTCAAATTTATGAAAAGCTTATTGTTAGGGTTAATAGCTGCATTGGCATTTGCTCCCAACGCATACGCAGCAAACATTGTATATAGCGAAAGCTCCCAGGGTGACTTCTCTGGCAATAACTTGAACCCGACAAAACTCAACCTCTCCCAGGGTTCCAATATCATCATTGGCTCTACAACAGGTAACCCCAATCTTGACCAAGATTTCTTTTCCATCACGATTCCCTCTGGTTATGCAATCAAAAAAATTATTTTGGCTGGCTATAAGGGACTAGATGACGACCTGATCAATCAAGGATTTTTAGCGGTACAAGCAGGTTCCCTGATTGAAAATGGCACCATTACTGGTAACAATCCTCAATTACTTGGTGCAGCCACGATTGGTGCAGAACCAGGAAAACAAGTTGGTGATAATATCTTAGACGATTTGGCTAAAGCGGATTCCATCCGGGGTTTTTCATTTGTCGGTTTCCCTAGTGGTGTACTCACACAGGGAAATTACACCTTTTGGATTCAGGAAACTAGGAACGGTATAGAAGAATATCAGTTAGATTTTGTACTTACCCAAACTCCCGAACCTTCCACTATGTTAGGTCTAGGTATGGTAATGGGTATTGGTATGTTGTTGAACCGGAAGCGACTACTCCACTACAGGTAACCCAGACAACGCCATTATGAATACCTGATGGAGAGGCTAACGCCAAAAAAATTCCTAATCAAGAAATCTAGATTATGTTCTGGTTTCTAGTTTTGCATCTGTTGTCCTTTTTTGGCGCATTGGTCTTATAGACTACTCACGGCTTGAGCCATTAGTTGGGATACAAAAGGCAAAATCTCCCGGCTGTTGGCTTGGGCTTTACCTTCTGTGAAGACTACTAATAAATAGGGGCGATGTTCCGGTAACTCAATATAGGCTGCGTCATGACGGACTTGACTTGTCCAACCGGCTTTTGACCAAATTTGTGCGTTTTGGGGTAACCCGCCACCTAAAAAACCTGTGATTTGGTCTTCTTCCACATCTTGAGGTAAATCATTGGGGTTGAGACTGCGTTTGAGTAAAGCCATCATGGCTTGCGATCGCCCACTAGAAACAGCCACACCACCCACGATACTATGTAGCAAACGCGCGATCGCATTTGTGGTCAGCATATTGCGATTTTCAAACATTTCCCCATAAAATGCCCTCTCCCGTCCATAGGGACCATCACCCCAGGTTTTTTGACAGACGTTAATTGTCTGCATATCTTCCCAACCCAAAGACTGGTAATAGCGATTAATAATATGACGCTGATATTTCCAAGTATCATAGGGGCCTGGTGGTAGTTCTGGCCCGGAAGTTGTGCCGGTCAAAATATCTACTACTAAGCTGGTAGCATCATTGCTAGAATCAACAATCATATCGCGCAAAGCCCTCTCCAACTCCTTAGCGGGTTGGGTCATGCCTTTCTCTAGCCATTCGTTGGCTGCTACCAAGTAGAACAATTTAACTACACTCGCTGGATAAATCCGTTCCACGCCACGATAGCTAAAACCCCGGACTGGATGATTCCAAAAAGCATCGGGAGTTAACGCGCCACCAGTATTTACTGGTACTGGCGGATCATAGACAATCCAAGTTACAGCAATTTGGTTACGGGCTAAAGTCGGAAATGCCGTCCAAGTAGCTTCTAAAATACCGTTACCCAGATTTTCTAGTTGTTCGTCTTTTTGAAAAAAAACCATTGCAGAATGCTCTCTAATTTAGAATCGTCCATCCAAAGCCCCAAATCGGGAGAATACCAATGTCTTGCTGCGTTGAATTTATATGATTCTCCTGAATGTACCAGCTTGGCAACTCAGGCCGCAGTTGGGCGACATTT
The DNA here is from genome assembly GCF_009856605.1 of Trichormus variabilis 0441. Classification (NCBI taxonomy): domain Bacteria; kingdom Bacillati; phylum Cyanobacteriota; class Cyanophyceae; order Nostocales; family Nostocaceae; genus Trichormus; species Trichormus variabilis. The sequence goes on from NZ_CP047242.1 coordinate 5,536,888, forward strand.
GCAGGTAACATCAAATCAGCAAGGTGCGGCAGTTGAGGTGTGTTTATGTGAGGATGACTACCCAGGGTGGCTATCCCTTGGAGACTTGGGTTTATTAAAACCTGCTACTGTACTTTATCAGGCTAAATCATTTTCGGAATCGGAAATTAAAAAACTGCTACCAGGGGCGATCGCTTTTACCCAAAAAGCCATGCAGCAATCGAATTACTATCTTTGGGGCGGTACGGTCGGGCCGAATTATGATTGTTCTGGTTTAATGCAGGCGGCGTTTGTATCTGTGGGGATTTGGCTACCCAGAGACGCTTATCAACAAGAGGCTTTTACCCAAGCAATTACTATTGATGAATTAGCACCGGGTGACCTAGTATTTTTTGGCACTCCTGTAAAAGCTACTCATGTAGGGCTGTATTTAGGAGATGGTTGTTATATCCATAGTTCTGGTAAAGCACAAGGACGCGATGGTATTGGCATTGATATCCTCTCGGAACAGGGAGATGTGGTAAGTCGGTCATATTACCAGCAACTACGGGGTGCCGGCAGAGTTGTTAAGAGTTACAAACCACAAAGACACTAAGGAAACTGAGGAATATGAGGAATGGAGTAATTTTGGCCAGGGTGAACGAAGGAAATGAAAGTATTTCCGCCATTATTCCTAATGTTTCCGTGGTGGTTCCAGTGCATGACGAAGTGGAAAGTCTGCCTTTATTATTGGAAGCGATCGGATCTACTTTATCTACTAGTGGGTTAAGTTATGAAATTATTTGTGTGGATGATGGCTCAACCGATGGTTCAGACGCATTTCTCAAAGAACAAGCGCGCCTCCGTCCCGACTTAAAAGCAGTGATTTTGCGGCGCAATTACGGTCAAACTGCGGCAATGGCAGCTGGATTTAACTATGCTTTAGGTGAGGCGATCGTCACCTTAGATGCTGATTTGCAAAACGATCCAGAAGATATCCCGATTTTGTTGGCAAAGTTAGGGGAAGGTTATGACTTGGTTAGTGGTTGGCGACATCAACGCCAGGATGCAGCTATCTCCCGGTTACTTCCTTCTAAAATTGCTAACTGGTTGATTGGCAAAATCACCGGCGTAAAACTGCACGATTATGGCTGTTCTCTGAAAGCTTATCGCTCCGAAGTAGTGGCAGATATGAATCTGTATGGGGAACTGCACCGCTTCTTACCAGCTTTGGCTTACATCGAAGGGGCAAGAATTACAGAAATTCCTGTACGACATCATGCCCGACGCTTTGGCCGCAGTAAATACGGCATTTGGCGGACGTTTCGCGTCCTCATGGATTTGTTAACTATCTCTTTCATGAAGAAGTTCCTCACGCGCCCAATGCACGTTTTTGGCCTGTTAGGATTAATCTCCATGATTTTAGGTACAGGTATAGGCATCTACTTAACTTTCGTCAAGTTGGCTTTAGGTGAAATGATTGGCAATCGCCCTTTGTTGATTTTGGCGGTACTATTACTGGTAACGGGGGTACAGTTATTCTGCTTTGGTCTTTTGGCGGAGTTACTGATGCGTACATACCACGAATCCCAAGGCCGGCCAATTTATCGTGTGAGAGAAGTTGTAGCAAAAAATGGCAACTAAGGTAAAAATATTAATCAAGAAGAAATCAGAATTCTGATTTTTTTGTTAACAAAACATTTAGCATTAAATTGCATCTGCCTTGAAAGCTTTTAATACATTTGACGCAAGCTTGCGGCTTAACCTGCTGATTCTATTTACGGCAGGTTTATTGTTCTGGTCGAGTACTGCTACTTTCTTGCCCACTCTGCCCTTATATATTGAGGATGTGGGAGGAAGCAAGCAAGAAATTGGCATTGTGATGGGTGGTTTTGCTATTGGGTTGTTAGTATTTCGCCCAATGCTGGGACGAATGGCGGATCAAAACGGTCGGAAGTTACTGTTATTAATTGGGACAATAGTGGCAACAATTGCCCCCTTTGGCTATTTGGCATTTAAATCAATTCCTTTATTGATGCTGGTGCGCGTCTTTCATGGCATTAGCATTGCTGCTTTTACCACTGGTTACAGTGCTTTAATAGCAGATTTAGCCCCTATAGCCATTCGTGGTGAAATCATCAGTTACATGAGTCTCACTGCTCCCATTGGCTTGGCAATTGGCCCGGCTTTAGGGGGTTATCTACAAGCTTCAATTGGTTATCCAATTTTATTTTTAATAGCATCCGAATTGGCTTTTGTGGGGTTATTGGGAACGATTCAAGTTTCTAATCCACCTGTACCACAAGGTCGCCAAGCAACAGAAAAGGATAGTAATTTCTGGCAACTTTTAAGTAGCCCACGGGTGAGAGTGCCAACTTTGGTGATGTTGCTCATTGGTATAGCTATCGGTGCTGTGCATATTTTTTTACCACTGTTTATTAAATCAACAGGGGTGGAATTTAACGCCGGACTATTTTTTACGATCGCGGCCATTGGTAGTTTCAGTTTACGGGTATTTGCAGGGAAAGCTAGCGATCGCTTCGGTCGGGGTTTGTTTATTACTTTCGGTATCATGGCTTATATGTTGTCATCTTTCTTGTTATGGCAAGCCAACAGTGCCATTAGTTTCGCTATTGCAGCGATCGCTGAAGGTTGTGGCGGCGGAACAATGATTTCGATGATTACGACGATGATGGCAGACCGCTCGCTACCACAAGAGCGAGGACGAATTTTCTCTATTTGTATCGCTGGATTGGATTTAGGAATTGCGATCGCTGCCCCTATTTTAGGTTTTATTGCTGAAGCGACTGGCTATCGCAGTATGTTTGCCTATACAACTGCTTTAACTTTCCTAGCCTTACTAATTTTCCTGACCAGATCGAGTAAAAATTTGAGCAATTCCCTGCGGTTTGCTCTGGGTCGCGGTCAAGATGTCTATTCTCTGCATAATAGTAACTAGTCAGGCAAAAATAAAAGCAGAGAAAATGTTTCTCTGCTTTTATCTCTAAAACGGGCGAGGAGGGATTCGAACCCCCGACACCGTGGTCCGTAGCCACGTGCTCTAGTCCACTGAGCTACACGCCCTTACAAGAAATATATACTAGCACCCTTTTTCATAATTATGCAAGACCCTTTTCCCAAAAATTCTGCAAATCTGACTCATCTCGATGGCCAGGGACAAGCACAGATGGTAGATGTGTCTGATAAAGTACAAACGATTCGGCAAGCAGTGGCTGAGGCTCAAGTGCGGATGCTACCAGCGACTTTAGCCGCCATCCAAGCTGGTAACACACCTAAAGGTGATGTTTTAGCCACTGCTAGACTAGCCGGGATTATGGCTGCTAAACAAACAGCAAATTTGATTCCCCTGTGTCATCCTTTGCCATTACAAAAAGTTGCGGTCGAGATTACGCCAGACCCCCAACTTCCTGGTTATCAAATACGAGCCACAGTCAAAACTAAAGCCGAAACTGGTGTGGAAATGGAAGCTTTAACTGCCGTTTCTATTGCTGCTTTAACTTTGTATGATATGGCAAAAGCTCTAGAAAAATCGATGCAAATTGAATCAATTAGATTAGTTAGTAAAACTGGTGGAAAATCAGGAGATTATTTTCCACCAGCACCATAATTTAATCTATTTCACCTATAGCTTTGTTTACATCTGTGGGATTTTCATATTCCTCATCTTCTGGTAATTGATCTAACAGGGAAATTATTTTTTGATCGGCTCCCTGCTGTTGAGCGTGCTGAATTAGCTCTTGCTTACTAGCAGGATAGTCAATACCTTTTAAGTGTTTTTGAATTTGCACTGGGTTAGCTTTAGCCATCTTTATCCACCTCTAAAGATTATTACCATCTTCACCAGTGGTTTTGTTAGCTCCCTCTATCAAAAAGCTGAATCATTTTTCATCTACAATATCTTAAATGTCACTCAATTGGTTGATGTATAGTTAATTATATTTAGATATTTGCATTGATTTCTTTAACGAAAGATAACTCCTGCTTTCTCAAGAGAAATCATCTTTGTTACTTTATTTAATAAACTTTTTAGATCAGTAATATTTTATTTGTCAACTATAAAATAAAACGAGATTAACATAGGAATGCTCTAAAAATTTCAAAATCATGTTCATTTTAGAGAATGATCCACTAGAAGCAGGGCGTGTATATAAAAGTACAGGAGCGCTACCCAAGAATATATTACGCTCAACAGTTTATCGAGCGTGGGAAAGATCCCATCTGCAAGGAGCTAATCCTCACTCGTTACAAGCGGAAAAACTTTCAAGTTTGGAGACAGAACGTTTAGTAGAGCAGCAGAGTTATTTGCTCAATGTTGTGCGTCCTTATTTCCAAATTTTATCCCAGGCAGCTGGTAAAGAACCTCATGCAGTTATGTTAGGCGATCGCCAAGCTATTTTGCTGGGTTTAACAGGTGATGAACAAACTATCAACTCAGAATCTTTTCCTGCTGCTGGTTCTTTATTATCTGAAAGTGTAGCTGGCGCTAATGGCATCGGTACACCCCTAGCAGAAGAAGATTATGTAGAAATTATCGCCAGCGAGCATTTTATTGAAGGCTTCCATCCTTTTACCTGTCAGGGTATCCCTTTGCGTAATGAAAAACAGGAAATTGTCGGAGTATTGAGTATCTCCTCACAACGTCAGGATGCAGGACAACGACTCAAAGAAATTTTATTGTGTGCGTCTCGTGCTGTCGAGGCAGAATTCCTAATAGCAAACCTAAAAAAAGATATTCATCATGTACTAACCTCTAATCCTGAGGAATATCAACCATTAGAAGAATTGCGTCAAGATATTATCCAAGCACATCATGCTGCACGCTTAAAATTGGAAGTTAGCTCTCGGATGGTGGCGGTGAATCGTCTAGATTATGCCAAACATCTGCTGCAACAAGCAGAAAAATCGATTCGGATATTTCAACGCCATGCCGCAATTTGGCGTAGTTTAGCTTCTAGTGATGTTGGTTCAGTGGAAACTATCTCCTTAACTGACACCATCCAAGATTTTGTGGAGTTATTATCCACAGAAGCTAACATCCGCAAGATAGAGGTTGTGACGAACTGGCAAGAGCCAATTATAGTTATTACCGAACCAGCAACTCTGTTACGCCGTTTGTTACGTTATTTTTTGCAATCTTTCGAGAAAGCAGGTAAAGGGGGAACACTAGAGGTGGCTGCTCAGAGGGCGGCAAATTCCCAAGTTGTCCTAGTGAGTTTTCTGCCTATTGCAACCTTAAATACATATCCATTAGAACCAACTCCATTAATTTTTTCCATACCAATAAAAAATTAACAATTTATGAACAATCAAAGTTTAGCAAGAGGCAAAGTTTTAATAGCTGATGACGATGAAGATAGCCGAATGATGCTCTCTTTTGTATTACAGGAAGAAGGCTGGGAAGTTTACGAGGCTTGTAACGGCAAAGAAGCTCTAGAAAAAGTAATTGAAGAGAAACCGGATTTGTTGATCTTAGATAATAGAATGCCAGAGTTAAGTGGTGTTGAAGTGTATCAATATCTACAAGCAGAAGGTATTCACATAGCAGTTGTCTTAGCTACAGCATACGGTTATTTGGACGAATTAGCTTCATCCTTGGGGGTGGAGCATTTTATTCATAAACCCTATGAGATTCCCGCGTTACTGAAAATGGTGGAGTCTGCTTACGCTCACTCTCGTAACTAATACCAATTCAATTAATGATTGCAACACATTCTTGGGTGAAGACGCGATGAATCTACAGATGGTTTATTTGTCGGAGGGTGAAGACGCGATTCATCGCGTCTCTACAGATGGTTTATTTGTCGCATTCTTTTTTTAAATTGGTATAACTCAGTTACTTTCAGCTTTATGGGAGATTGTCGGGGTCAACGAGACTACGCAAATAAGCTGCTAACTGTTCTGCACATTGGCGTTGTTGTTCTCACAGTAATTCGGCTTGTTCTGTCCGTTGATTTAGTATAATCAGGTTGTGTTGAAATTTGTAACAAATATTTATGCCTCCTCGTTGGCCTCGCAAACCCGATCGCAAAGACCCAGAATTCCGCAAGCTAGATGACAGAATGAACTTTGCTGTCCATGTAGCTGTGGCGGCGACGATTAACTCTGGTTTATGGTTTTTTCAAAACATCACCTTAGCTAAATGGGAATGGCTACCGTTGTTAACGGCTGGTTGGGTGATTGTATTGTTAGCTCATCTAATTTATATTGCGGCGATCGCTAACTATTCACCTACACCGCCTAAATCCACCTGAAGACGGACTGCTAAAGCTAGGGCAATTGTAACCTGTGGCTGTACATTCACCCGTTAAATTGCGCGATAATGATTATTAGCCTGAGAGTTCGCGCTCTTTTTTTATATGGGGTGATTTTTATGGCTAAGACTAATACGACAGAATTGCTAGAAGCCCTAGCGGCGGAAATTGGCGAAAGTGTTTATATAGATATTGCCAAATGGCATCTATATTTAGGTGATGCCAAACTGCATACTGTTGTCGCTGAACAGTTATATCCCTTAATTACTTCTAACTCAGTCAATGAAGACAGAGTTATCAAAGTACTAGAATCTATTCCTGTAAAAATTGGTGGTGGTAGGCGAGAATTACCTTTATTTGATTTATTACCACTGCAATGTCAGGTAAGTCTGGTGGATATTTTAGAAAAATATCAACGCGAAATATAATTCTTTAATTCAGATTATCGCAGCATTTCATTTTTTACACCCCTTTATTGAGGAGGTGAAGATTATGGCTGCTGATAAATTTCACCATGAATATACTCTGGCAAAAACAGCAGAGAAATTGATTAAAAAAGCTTCATAGCTAAATTTAATACCCAGCTTTGTTGCGCGTTATTTTGTCGATATTAGACAATATTATATTCCTGATGAAATAAAATCTGAATCCCTAACACCAGAAGAAATGTATATGTTTTTTAGGAAATTATTAGAAGATTCTGGTAATTTAAGCTTTTCCCCCATTAAATAGTTAATAGTGAGGATACTTGTATGCTTTTACAAACGAAAGACACTAGCGATTTAGTGAAAGTTGTTGATATTCAAGAGTTAATCGATCCAAACATCGACATTGTTCATGGGCGGGATCAGGAAGGTCAAGAAGAACAAGATACGGATTCTTTCAAAAAAGAAAATCTCGTGTTTCCTTCCGGCGAAAGTCTTCCCCGTTGTTGGTTAGATGCCAATTACCGGACAGCTAAAGCTTCTTAGTTCTTTTGATAAAAAATATCCCCGATTTTTTAGAAAAATCGGGGATATTTGGCTATTAACAGGGTAATTAACGCTCTATTTAAGAAGCAGCTTGTTCTGGTGATTTAGCTATATCACTACTTGATAATTTGGGAGAAATTGCTTTAGTAATCCAGTAAGTAAAAATATGGGATAAAACGCCTAAGGGGCCTGCAAATAAACAAAGTGTTAAGGAATGAATTGTCCAAATCCCTGTTTTCTGCCCTTCCCAATATATCCAGCGACCGACAAATAAATCCATCACCAGAAAATGAATCCAACCAGTTGCGGCTGCTGTTTCGTCGGCAAAGAAACGAGCGATGTCTGCTAATTGGGGATTAGATAAAGCTTGGGCATTTTCTGGAGTAATGCTGGTGATAAATAAATACAGGTATGCTCCAGCTAAGGGCAAAAAGATTAGATATGATTCCATTACCCGCCGTGTGACTTTCCAGTTGGGGAGAAGAATCATTAATGCCCAAAATGGCAAGACGAAAACATTAGCGATGTTAAATAGTTGTGTGATGTTCATTAGGGGAATGGGGAATAGGTAATGGGGAATAGGTAATGAGTAATACTCGATCACCAATGACCAATGACCAGTTACCCATTACCAATTTGTTACTAAATTACAAAGCTACCAGTTGCGATTCTATTTCTGTTGAATTTAAATCACGACCGATAAAAACTAAACGAGTTTGTCTGGCTTCTTGTGGTTGCCAAGGGCGGTCGTAAAATTTGTCAAATCTGTTACCTACGCCTTGCATAACTAGGCGCATGGGTTTGTTGGGAACGGCGACAAAGCCTTTGATGCGGTAAATTTCTTGTTGGTTGGTCAGTGTTTGCAGTTGTTGTTGCAACTTTTCCGGGTCAAAATCCCGGTCTAAAATGAGGTGAGTTGAGGTGATATCGTCGTCGTGGTCGTGGTCTTCTTCGGTGTCGTGATGACTGGGGCGACTATCTAGGTTGTCTTCCACGGCAGCTTGGAATCCTAATAGTATAGATGGGTCGAGTTGACCGCGATCGCTCTCCACCATTTTCACCACTCTGGGGAGTTCTTGCTTGACTAATTCCTCGACTTGTGATTTTGTTTCGGCATCAACTAAATCAGTTTTGCTTAAAACTACCAAATCTGCACAAGCTAGCTGGTCTTCAAACAATTCTTGCAATGGTGTTTCATGTTCTAGACTATCATCGGCTTGGCGTTGGATGGCGATCGCTTCTAAATCACTGGCAAAGGTTCCTGATGCAACGGCCGCACAATCTACCACTGTTACCACTGCATCCACAGTTGCAGCGTTGCGGATTTCTTGCCAGCGAAAAGCTTTTACCAATGGTTTGGGTAAGGCTAAACCAGAGGTTTCAATCACAATACAGTCTATGCTATCTCTTCGTTTGAGTAATTCCTGCATCGTCGGTAAAAACTCTTCTTGGACGGTGCAGCATAAACAGCCATTAGTTAATTCAAAAATATTACTCCCGCCATCCTCATCTTCGGGACAAACTTGGCAGGATTTTAACAAGTCGCCATCTATACCAAGTTCGCCAAACTCGTTGACTAAAACTGCTATGCGTCGGCCTGCGTTATTTTGCAGTAGGTGGCGAATGAGGCTGGTTTTACCACTACCTAAAAAGCCTGTAATTACGGTGACTGGAATTTTTTGAGCCATTATTTCAGTAAATCAACAAAATTAAGAGAGTAATTCGTAATTAAGAAGTCTAGGTTGTATCTGTATTATCTGCCATTCGGGCAAGGCTTCTGAGTTAAATTTGTCAAATTCCTCCTGAAGATAAACTCATAAGTACCCAGGGAAAGATGTCATTACTAAGGAAATCAGTATCAAATATATCAGGAGATGAATCGGCATCTTCCTAGAAGGGAGAATGAGGAAATGAACTTAAAAGCGATTTGGCAACTTTTTCAAGAGGCGTTGCAAGAGTGGAATGATGATAAAGCCTCACGTTTGGCAGCTGCATTAGCTTACTATACGGTGTTTTCTATCGCACCTTTGTTGATTATTGTCATTGCGATCGCCGGTGCAGTATTTGGAGAAGAAGCTGCTAGGGGCGAAATTGTGCAGCAAATTCAAGGTTTAGTAGGTAGAGATGGGGCAGAGTTTATTGAAACTGCTATTCAAAACGTAGATAGGCCAAAGACGGGTACGATAGCTTCTCTTATTAGTATTGCTCTTTTATTATTGGGTGCGACTGGTGTTTTTATCGAGTTACAAGACTCCCTCAACACCATTTGGGAAGTACAACCAAAACCAGGACGCGGTGTCAAGGGTATTTTTCGCCAGCGTTTTTTATCTTTTGGCATGGTTTTAGGTATTGGCTTCTTGCTGTTAGTTTCTCTGGTAATTAGTACTGTATTATCAACGCTAGTTAATTATTTTGGTGGTTTACTACCGGGTGTAGATTTTCTTTGGCAATTGGTTAACTTTATTATTTCTTTTGCCATCACTACGTTGCTGTTTGCATTAATTTTCAAGGTTTTACCAGATGTCAGAATTACTTGGAATGATGTTTTAGTTGGTGCAATTCTTACCTCAATTTTATTTTCTATCGGTAGATTTTTATTAGGACAATATTTAGGTAATGCTGGTTTTGGTTCAGCCTATGGCGCAGCTGGTTCAGTCGTGTTGATTTTAGCTTGGGTTTACTATACTGCCCAAATTCTCTTTTTCGGTGCTGAGTTTACCCAGGTTTATGCCAGAAAATACGGCAGACGTATTGTTCCAACTCGTCACGCTATGCCTTTAAATGATACAAATTCGGGAAATCGGCATTAGAGACGGTAAGGCATAGAGAAGATAGGGGAATCAACAATTAAAAATTACGAATTATGATGAATTGGTTTTCTATAAATTGGCACGCTATTTTTGTGCCTAGTATCAGTATTTTAGAGCTTGTAATCCGGGGATCATTGGTTTATTTGGCTCTTTTTTCTGTGCTGCGCTTGCTGCCTAGTAGACAGATGGGAACTTTAGGAATTACGGATTTGCTCGTAGTTGTGCTATTTGCTGAAGCTGCTCAAAATGCGATGGCAAGTAACTATACATCGATTACTGAAGGAGCAATTCTTGTCGGAACTGTCATTTTTTGGAGCTATTTTCTTAACTGGTTAGGTTATAAACTTCCGATAGTTCAACGTTTCTTAAATCCACCACCATTACTGTTAGTAAAAAATGGTAAGACGATTGAACGGCATTTGCAACGAGAATTAATTACAGAAGATGAGTTGAAAAGCAAGTTACGTCAGCAAGGTGTAGAATTTTTAGCCGATGTCAAGTTGGCGTATATGGAAGCTGACGGTAGCATCAGTATTATTACATCGGAGTCAAAACTGGTGGCTAGGGAATAGGGAGTAACAATTGTTAACTGATGACTGTCAACTGACAACTATCAACTGACAACTATCAACCAAAGCGGGGTAAAATATGACAGTTGTATTCTGCCGCGAACGTTGATAGAGCGTTATACTCTGCCCGAAATGGGCAACCTGTGGACTGACTTTTATAAACTAAAAACCTGGCTTCAGGTGGAAATTGCAGTCTGTGAAGCCCAAGCGGAATTGGGTTATATTCCATCTGCTGCTGTTGAGGAAATCAAAGCTAAGGCAAATTTTGATCCGCAACGGGTACTGGAAATAGAGGCGGAAGTCCGTCACGATGTCATCGCCTTTTTGACTAATGTCAATGAGTATGTGGGTGATGCTGGACGTTACATTCACTTGGGCTTAACTAGCTCTGATGTATTAGATACAGCTTTAGCTTTACAACTGGTTGCTAGTTTGGATGTGTTGGCGCAACGCCTGGAAGGCTTGATTGGGGTGATTCGCCAAAAGGCACGGGAACACCGTTACACGGTAATGGCTGGCCGATCGCATGGTATTCACGCTGAACCAATTACTTTTGGGTTTAAATTGGCTGGTTGGTTGGCGGAAGTGTTACGCCACCAACAACGGCTGACAATTTTGCGGGAAACGATCGCCGTGGGTAAGATTTCTGGCGCGGTGGGAACCTACGCTAATATTGAACCACGGGTGGAGGCGATCGCTTGTCAAAAACTCGGACTCAAACCCGATACAGCTTCTACACAAGTCATTTCCCGCGATATTCATGCTGATTTTGTGCAGCAGTTAGCCTTGATTGCTGCCTCTATTGAACGCTTTGCTGTAGAAATTCGCAATCTACAAAAAACAGACGTTCTGGAAGTAGAGGAATTTTTCTCGAAGGGACAAAAAGGCTCTAGTGCGATGCCACATAAACGCAACCCCATCCGTTCGGAACGGCTGACGGGGATGGCGCGGCTAGTGAGGAGTCATGCCGGCGCAGTGTTAGAGGATGTTGCCCTGTGGCACGAACGGGACATTTCCCATAGTTCAGTGGAACGAGTAGTTCTGCCAGATGCCTGCATTTTGACCCACTTTATGCTGATAGAAATCACCAATTTGGTGGAAAATCTGTTAGTCTACCCAGAAAATATGGCGCGGAATCTCAACTGCTATGGTGGCGTTGTGTTCAGCCAAAAAGTTTTGCTGGCATTGGTAGATAAAGGACTCAGCCGAGAAGAAGCTTATGCGATCGTTCAGCAAAATGCTCATACTGCCTGGAATAAGCCGGAAGGCAATTTCCATGACTTGATCATTAACGACTCCCGTGTCACTCAACATTTGTCTCCAGCAGAAATTGCTGTGTGTTTTGACCCACAGCAACATCTCAAGCATTTGGATGAGGTTTATCGCCGGTTGGATATTTAGGAATGGGGATTGGGTACAGGGAAAAAGGGGAAGAAATCTTTCTCTAAGTTCCTCTCCCTGCTCCCTACTTCTTAAATACGCGCGAGTTTGATGGATTCGGAATAACCCCTCTCCACTAGACACCTACGGTGTACACACATCTTTGTGCTGGGTGCAAAATGTGGTTTGATCCCCCTAAATTCCCCTTCAAAAGGGGGACTTTAATTCTAATTCCCCCCTTTTTTAAGGGGGGTTAGGGGGGATCAAAACGTTATGGGACAAGATTGAGCAGACTTGTGTGTACACCGTAGCGGCAAGGAGAGACGCTTTAAAACCTGATTTTTCGTAGATGGTTCAGGCTATTTATATTTAAGCCCCTTCCCTTGTAGGGAAGGGGTTGGGGTTAGGTTCAACCAAACTCTAACTACGCTGCGACAGCCTCTTTTTCCTTCCTTGCTGGCGCATTTTGAGTTAATAAATGAGTGTATAGCTGACTCAATTGAGATGCTACACCGTCCCAGCTGAAAGTAGTTTCCACTCGCTGACGGGCGGCTGCACCTAGCTGATCTCGCCAAGTTGGGTTGGCTAAGATGCGGTCTATGGCTGTAGCAAAAGCTGATTCGTCTCGCGGTGGTGCAAGTAAACCTGTGACTTCTGGTACTACTGTAAATTGCAATCCACCTACATCACTGGCTACTACAGGAGTTTTGCTAGCCATCGCTTCAATAGCAACTAAACCGAAAGGTTCATAGTGGCTGGGGACAACGCAAACATCAGCCGCAGCGTAATAGAAGGGAAGGATTTCGTGGTCTAGGCGACCAGCAAAGGTGGTGCAATCGTTTAGTCCTAGTTCAGCCACAATATTAGCAATGCGATCGCGTTCTCTGCCATCGCTTTGACCAGGACGGCTACCACCACCAATTACTAACTGGAGATTAGCTTCACCTCTCAAGCTAGACTGAGCAACGGCTCTGACTAGGGTTTCTATGCCTTTACGGGGATCAAAACGTCCTACATAAAATACCATCTTGGCATCAGGCGCAATTCCCAGTTTTTCCCGTGCTGCTGACTTGTCAATGTTTCCAAAATTATTAATGTCAGTCCCGCAAGGAATCATCTCTATGCGTCCCTTCTTAGAAACTAGGGCGCGCATATGTTGCCGTTCTTGGGGGCTGGTGGCAACTACTGTGTCTACAGTCTCTAAACAAGCTTTTTCTATAGCTAATCGCTGATTAGCTACTGCGGGTATATCTGCGATTGTTTGATATTTAATTGCCCCTAATGAGTGATATGTATGCACCAACACCAACGGTTGTTGCTTTTTCAGTTGCATTCCTACCCAAGACGACAACCAGTAGTTTGTGTGAATGAGTTGATAATTATAACCTTGGCGTTTTTGGAAGCGTTGGAATTCAGCCACGAATTCCGGTAAATAATCAAATACGTAATCACGTCCGATAAACTCAACTGGCCCCGCTTGTAAGCGGATAGTACGGCAGTTAGGACTATGTTGGACAATCTCAGCCTGGTCGGGACTGATACGGCGAGTGAACATATCTACTTGCCAACCTTGTTCGGCTAGTGCATAGCCTACTTCTCGAACATATACATTCTGACCACCAGCTTCTTCTTGACCTATTTCAACGGCTGGGTCTCCAGAAACAGAAATAAGTGCAATCCGATGTTTTTTAGTTTGGAACATAGTGAGCTTCACCTCAAGGTAACTACTTCTTCCTCAGACACCAGAATTTAGGACATAAGTATCCATACCTCTGGTCGAGGGCGGGTAAAACGAAGCGTAAAGCTACCAGCCAAGGACACTGACGACAGACATTATAGAAAAATCTGTACGTTCAATCTCCTCTCAATGCCGACGAAGTTAGCTGACGGGCTAGGACTGAGAGATATCCTTTTTGGATAATCCAAAATACGCCCCAATTTTGGTTCCTCCGCTCTTTAATTGCCTCAATGTTTGGGGCAATTAAGATTAGGCTGACTGATTTACATTTGCTTAACACTTTACTGGCGATCGCCATTATAGTCAATAGCTTTTACGAAAAAAATGTCTTGAATTGCTTCCAGTTTGTTTACTCACGCCTCTAAAAAAGCGTTGTAACCTAGCTGGGAGAGGGCAATATTTTGTAAGAACAAGTATTTTCTATACTGAGAATATTAACTGCGATATATTTGATTATTCAACTTTCTAAAGAGATATTTCTTAGACTATATTTTTGAAAATTTTGGCTTATGCCTGCTGAAAACGACCTCAATCTTAGGATAGTTATACCGTTTCTTAATTGAAGATGTGCTTGATTCTGGACTGTAGAGACGTTGCATGCAACGTCTCTACATCATTTATTTGGTGCAACTTCATAGAGAATTGGTATTATGCCCGGAAAGTCTTGGCAATGCTCTGTTATGTCTACAATACTCATGAGCGCAAGCATTAACGGTATGAGCCTATGTTCTGACTGGCGTTTATCTGAAATCAGTAGATATCTCATAACAATAATTCGGGCAATATTGAGACAATTTTTCTAGTTAGTGTTATAAAAAGTATAATATTAAATAATTCACCAGTATAAATACTCCTTGCGGGTATTGACAAAAATCAAGAAGTATTTACTCAATGATCTGATCTGTGCAGAAAGTATATATCAAAAGACATAATTGCAGGATTTATGTCTAAAGTATTGTACTGCAATGCTTGATTTTCTAGACTAAATTGCTAACAATAAAGAAGGGATTTAAAAATCTCATAGTCAATTTCGATCATTTGACCCTTCTACGCTAGTCCGCTCAGGCGGACTTTTTTGTTGTCAATAGGATTCTTAGTTGATTTGTGAAATATATATGATGGGCAAGACAATTAAAATATGCAGTTTCTTCTAAAATAAAGCTGGAAAATATCGCAACTTATTCTATGGATCACGAATTATTAACTTTTTTTGCTGGTGTGGGCTTTCTTATCATCTATCTTATTTTTTCTGCATGGACGGAAATGGGTACTAAATTACCTTGGAAGAAATGAACAGTGATGAGTATTTCTTGAGGTTGTTTTAACCAATTTTGGGGGTTCAATTCTCCAGTTTTTATCAAGCGACGGGTTTTGTGACGGGGTCTCAATCCCGGTCACAAAACTTAATGGCCGATTGTTTTAATGGATCACTAACGAACAGATTCAAAAATTACCATGATCGTGATTAAACATAAGAGGATTACTCCCAGAGGAAAGAACACGGTTTGCAATACTGCAATCAGTATATCGATGATGTGTAAGGCACCTAAAGCTGTGGAAAGCACATAAGCGATCGCCACTCCAAACAGCATCAATAAAAAGTATTTCAAGAACTTAGCAACTAAACGAACTAGTATGGTGTCTTCATGCTTCAACATAATGGAACTCCTGTAGGGTGGAGA
This sequence comes from Trichormus variabilis 0441, assembly GCF_009856605.1. Lineage (NCBI taxonomy): Bacteria > Bacillati > Cyanobacteriota > Cyanophyceae > Nostocales > Nostocaceae > Trichormus > Trichormus variabilis. The sequence continues at coordinate 5,552,268 of NZ_CP047242.1, forward strand.
GGAACATAAATATTTACACGCTCTACAGAATCTAGTTAGTTAATGCTTACCGCTTATCTATAGGAATCTACTGAGATAAATCTTCTCTGGGAATGAAGACTTATTTAGTTATCTGTGTTAATGAGTACGCCAAAAATATCAGCTTGATCACTAACATCTATCCTCAACCGTGTATCTCCTGAGAATTAACTTAACTTTGCCTGTATTGATTACAAGAGTAATACAGTCTCCAAGAATTTGCAGTTGGATAAAGTAAGACATCTTATTTCCTACTGGGTAGGAAAAAGTAGTTTGTAGTATTGCGAGCAAAAGTGAAATCGTAAAAATATGGTTATAATTAAGCACAAATGATACATTCAGGCGATCGATGGGTGCAGAAGAAGCTCTAGAGCTTTTGGATAGCTTGGTTTATAGGAAAACAGGGGAACGTTTAGGCACTACTCAAAGAATAATTCTACGTAATTTATGGGAGGATAGAAAACAAACTTATCAAAATATTGCGGATATTTGTGGTTATACGGAAGCCCATTTAAAAGCAGTTGGCGCGGAATTGTGGCAAATACTGACGAACGTCTTAGGGGAAAAAGTCTCAAAGTCAAACTTTTCTTCAGTGGTGCAGAGACTTTGGCAATCTCAACGGCTACAAAAGATGTCGCCTATTGTAAATTCAGTCCTCAATAATGGCAAGTCACAAGAACTGGATTATAACTTTGTGGGGCGCGATCGCGAAATAGGCGAACTTGATAGCTATGTTGTCCGAGGTGCAAAAATTATCCTCATCCAAGGTGAAGGCGGTGTTGGCAAAACTACCTTAGCGCGGCGATATTTTAAGGCGCAAGGTTTTGATTTCCTAGAGTTGTGGATGGCTAAGGAAAGCCAACATATCGTTTCTGTGGAGAGTGTGGTTGAGGAATGGCTAAGGGTTGATTTTAATGAGGAACCAGGTAAAGAGTTTGGTATTAATCTAGATAGGCTACGGCGCAAGCTACGGGATGAAACGCGCAAGATAGGGGTTTTAATTGATAATCTTGAGTCTGCGTTGGATAGAAATGGTCAAATTATTGCTTCTCGTCGTTCCTATGTGGAACTGTTACGGGTATTAGCAGACCCTAGCATTCAATCTATCACTTTGATTACTAGTCGTGAGCGTCTGTATGAATCAGATGTAGATTTGACTTTCTATCCCCTGGGGGGTTTGGATGAGTGTACTTGGCAAAAGTTTTTTACTAGTTGTCAAATCAAATCTAATTCATCCGCACTGAGTGAAATGTATAAAGCTTTCGGTGGAAATGCCAAAGCCATGCAAATTATTAGTGGCGCAATTACTACAGATTTTGAAGGAAATGCAGATATTTATTGGCGAGAAAATAAGCATGATTTATTAATTGAACCAGAGTTAAAAAATTTAGTTGCTAGTCAATTTGACCGTTTAGAACAAATGGATAGCGAAGCATATCGGCTGCTTTGTCGTTTGGGATGCTATCGCTATCAAGATGTTACTCATGTGAGTGTTCAGGGATTACAATGTTTACTTTGGGATGTGCCGGAACAACAAGCTAGGCGAGTCGTTAGATATCTAACAGATCGTTTATTGATAGAGTTTCGTAAAGGAAAATATTGGTTACATCCGGTGATTTGTACAGAGGCGATCGCCAGATTAAAACAAAGCGGTGAATGGCAAATTGCTAATCAACAAGCGGCGGAATTTTGGAATCAAAGCGTTACTCAAGTAGAAAACCCTCAAGATGCTTTGATGGCGTTAGAAGCTTATCATCACTATATGGAAATTGGGGATTATGAACAAGCTGCTGATGTGATTATTCGTAGTAGACCCAAAAAGTGTGATCACAGTATATCTTTAGGAGTTTTATTTAATCGACTGGGTTTATTGGAAACCTTAATTTCTGTGATTAATCCCCTCATTTATAATTTACATTCCGACTATCATTTGAATATACTGTATAACCTATTGGGACGAGCTTATCACCAAATAGGTAATATCAACTTAGCTCTGGAATGCCACTACAAGTCTAATAAAATTGCTGAAAAAAATAACTTTCTGCAAGAGAGAATTTCCAGTAGTTTCAATTTGGGTCTTTGTTACACAGATTTATGGGAAATTGACAAAGCAAGTGAAATTTTTTACTACGTCAAGAATCTAGCAGCAACAGACAGAAATTATTATCAATATGTTGTTTATTCTCTGTGTTGTTTAGCTTATTTAGATTCTTCTGTCGGCAATAATGAAAACGTAACGTTGATGTTACGAGAAGCAGAAGCCGGATTATCTCACGACAGATTAACTTCCTGGGGTATAGGCACTAGTTTACTATTTCTCAGCTTGACTTATAAAAATTTAGGTTTAATAGATAAGGCTTTGTTAATGTGCCATCAAGCTATTAACCATTGTCGTCAAAATCAGTTTAGTTTTTTGGAAGCAAGGGCTACATCTTGTTTAGCATCATTATATCGAGAACAGGGACAGTTTACAGTGGCGATAGATAAACATTTAGAAGCGATCGCCAACATGAACAAGGTGTCTGATAAATGCAATCTCGCCAAAGCCTACTACCAATTAGGGTTGACCTATCAGAGAATGGGCGAAGTTAACCAAAGTAGAGAGACATTTCATCAGGCGATCGTTATTTTCAATGATCTACCTGCACCAAAGCAAGTAGAAAAAGTGCAAATAACAATGATGCGTTTAGAAAATAGTTAGTAGGAAAACAATGTAAGTTGGGTGGAGACTTTGCGTTAGTTAAGAGAATAGTAGGTTGGGTGTAGCGATAGCGGAACCCAACAAAGTCTTGAAAATGTTGGGTTCCGTTCCTCCACCCAACCTACATTAGTCTTTTTCGTGATAAATAATATCGAAATATAGGGGTTTGCAATTAAGTTAAATACAGACCTAACCCCCGACCCCTTCCCTACAAGGGAAGGGGAGTAGGAATTAAAGCCCCTCTCCGCGTCGGAGCGAAAAGTCTGTAGCTTGCTTCCCGCAGGGTGCGGAGGTTTCCTCCGAACAGAACTTTTCAAGAGAGAGGGGTTGGGGAGAGGTCATGAAACTTATGTTAAATCACTCGATTATCTAAATAACTTTTGCACCAAGCGCAGTGAAGAAACAATTAACTTTATCTTTTTTTGCGTTTTAGAAGCAGCTTTCACTTCATCTAATATCTTCCGCATCTCAGTTAAATTTTCTTGATTAATCCCAATTATCGTAGATTTAATAATTGCAGCCCTAACGCGATCAAGTGCATTGTTACACTCTTCGTATGCTTCCCTTAACTCATTAGCTTCTTCCCAATTACCATCCATTCTCGCGGCTGTCAGTTCAAACTGAAGTTGCGGTAAAATACTGTCTAAATCTGTTTCTATTTGTTTTAGCTGGGGTACATCTATTTGATTACTAGGGACAACCTGTAGTTGCAAAACTATGGTTTGTAGTTTATCGAGAATTTCATCATTGTCAGACATAGAAATCATTAGATTATTATTTATATCGTTATATATAGTATATTTCCTCACACAAACTAGATGAGAATTGTAATACCAATTAAAAAAATAATCCAACAAATAAACCATTTGTAGAGACGCGATGAATCGCGTCTTCTTCTTCACCCAAGGATGCGTTGCAATTATTAATTGAATTGGTATAATTAAAACCGTTGACATAAGGACGATGTTGAAATTTGTGACTGTGGTCTTTTGAAAGATACCTCTGTCATAAATTCTCTTAAGGTTTTGTCTTCTGTGATTAATCTTTCTATATTTTTTAGCTTAGTTCGTGTAGAGCTATAATTACGCTTGGTAATATCGGTTGTTAAACCCATAATTTGGGTAACTCTAGCAGCAATTACTTCAAAATTTACACGAGAATAATCATCAATTAATTTTGATAGTTGTCTTCCAGTATCCGCAGCGATTAAAAGTTTAGTTGTCGTGTCTTCAATAGCTGCTTGTTCAAACGCATTCACTTTTAGCCATTCATCTATTTGTTCCGCGACTTGGCGCTTAATCTCTTCTGCGGATAAAGATGAATTAGGATTCTTATATAACTTACGAAGTTGTTGTAGTCGAACGCTAATTAGTACCCGTTGGGGATTGTTTGGTTTTGGCGGTCTTTCTTGAATTTGCTTAGCTAACAGTAACATTTTTACTGTTAAACATCTTGCAGGTTGAGCCGATTGAGAAACTATTCGGGAACTGCCATAATCTATGTTTTCCAGATTTTGAAATATCTCTAAGGCTGTGTCATATTCAACCGTTAAATTATCTAACTCTCTGTCAAAATTTGATGGTTGTTTGTTTGTCTCTTCATCTTGGGTGATAATTTTATCTATTTCTGGAATATCTCTAAAGTTAATACTAGGGTCTGTCAGCAGTTGTTGAGTGATTAACTCACGAGATAGTTTTGGGTCTAATGGCACATTTTTTAGTGTATAGATTTCCTTAACTGAGGTAATGGCTTCAACTACCTGGTCGTGAAATCTCTCGGTAGTTATCCGCAACATCGTTCGTCTCTCAGGTGTGCAACTACTGAGAGTCAAGCTGATGGTTAAGGTGAATAGGCAGAGTTTTAACCTAGTCAATTTCGGGTTGATGGAGTATGGGTATTAAGTTGTCTTATTTATACATTTATACCTAAGTCTCGCCATCAAAATTACTTAATTCTTAACTTTTTTAGAGGTAATTTTTAAATTTAGGTCGTTTTTAATCTTTTTAAAAATCTTCAAGGCGCACAGTTATCTGTGTTTACTACTTTTGTTTTTTGTTTTAGCACAAACACTTTGCTTTCAGATGGCAGAATTCTGTTTATTGTTTCCATCCCCGTGAGGGGTAAAGGAATTAAAACCAGCATTCACGGTGTATATACACCAATGGACATTGTTTCCATCCCCGTGAGGGGTAAAGGAATTAAAACCCTACCCTTCCAGAAACCTTATCTAGAGAGGGTTAGAGATAGCCATTTTAGCGGGGGGTACATTTTACCTGTCAACAAGCGCAAATTATTGACAATAGAGGACTATTAGACCCTATTGAAACCCTTGTACAGTAAGCGATTAGCGGGGGTCAACGAAATAATAAGGGTTTCAGGGATCGGTCTACCCCCGCTAAAAACTTACGTATCGATAGTTAAAAGAAACACTTTTAGGTTTAATTGGAAACACAATATTAAGTTTTCAAGGTTCTGTGATTATAGGCAGTAGTATAACAAACTACTTCAAGCTGTAAAAGTCAGAAGTATTAATTTTTTTATCATGCAGTTACTAAGTAATTTGTATATATAGCGATTTGCAGTTGAATCAAATACAGACCTAACCCCCAACCCCTTCCCTACAAGGATACTGTTGGCGAATTATTGAAGGGTTAAGCCCCTCAAGAGTTTGGAACAGTGGAAAAAAGAGAATAAGTATATTGAGCGTAGCATCTACAAAGATTATGACCCTGCACCCGCGTGATATGTCGCAGATTCCTGAAACAACAGCGCAAGTAGCCCGGAATTCATTTCCCAAAGGGAACATATATATGAAGATGCGGGATGAAATAGGAGTGTTATATAAGGATGAGGATTTTGTCAAACTTTACCGCGCAGATTGTGGTCAAAGTGGAATATCAGCAGGACAACTGGCATTAGTGACAGTAATGCAATTTATCGAAGGTTTAACGGATAGACAAGCGGCGGATGCAGTGAGGGGTCATATTGATTGGAAATACGCACTATCGTTGGAATTAAATGACCCAGGGTTTGATTATTCAGTACTTTCAGAATTTCGTCAGCGATTAATCAAAGCAGGACGAGAGCGAGAGTTACTCAACCAAATGCTAGCTCGTTTCCAAGAACTAGGTTGGCTCAAAAATCGCGGCCGTGTCAGAACTGATTCAACTCACGTATTAGCCGCAGTACGACAGTTAAATCGTTTGGAATTAGTGGGAGAAACTTTACGTCATACCTTAAATGACTTGGCTTATTTTGCCCCTGATTGGCTCAAATCGAGAGTTGACGTTGATTGGTTTGAACGTTACTCCCTGAGATTTGAGCAATACCGCTTGCCCAAATCAAAAGCCGAACGTGAGAAATTGAGGCGAAAAATTGGTGAGGATGGTCATCATTTGCTATCCGCTTTGTATGCAGACTCAACTTGTAATTGGCTGTGGCAGATTCCATCAGTGGAAACATTACGTATAGTTTGGGTGCAACAATACTATATTCAATTGCAACAAGTCTATTGGCGAGAACAAGATAACTTACCACCAAATAGACTACAGATTGAATCTCCTTACGATGTTGATGCACGCAATTCCAGCAAGCGAGAAATCAACTGGACTGGTTATAATCTGCATCTGACAGAAATTTGTCACCCCATACTGCCAAACTTAATTATCAATGTGGAAACGTCCGTGGCCACAAGTGCGGATGTTGAGATGACACCAGTAATTCATTCTCGTTTAAACCAGAACAATCTTTTGCCACAAGAACATGTTGTCGATACTGGCTATGTCAATGCTCAAAACTTAGTCGATAGTCAATCCCATTTTCATGTTGATTTAGTAGGAAAAGTTCCCCCCGGAACTAGTTGGCAAGCAACAGCACAATCCGGCTTTGAGCAAAATTGCTTCACTATTCATTGGGATTTGATGCGTGTTGATTGCCCAATGGGTAAACAAAGTAAGTCCTGGCGTACAACTGTCGATAGCCATGACAATCCAGTAGTCAAAATACAATTTGACAAATCCGATTGTTCGCTTTGTTCAAGTCGCTCAAAATGCACTCGCTCCAAAAAACTACCGCGTCTTCTGACCCTCAAACCACAGGAACTACATCTTGCATTACATGATGCTCGCATTCGCCAAAAAACTGAATCTTTTCAACAAATTTATCACCAACGTGCTGGCGTTGAAGGCTTGATTTCCCAAGCTACTGGTCGCTACCAATTACGCCGTTGTCGCTACATTGGTCTTGCCAAAACTCTCTTGCAGCATGTCATTACTGCTGCTGCTATCAACTTCAGTCGGATGTGGGATTGGTGGCAACATGTCCCACGCAGTCAGACTCGCGTTTCTCACTTTGCTCGAATTGCTCCCACTGCCTCATAGTATTCCTGATTTTCTATTTTGTGATGATTGGTTTTGCCCTCTATCAATTCGCCAACAGTATCCTACAAGGGAAGGGGAGTAAGAATCAAAGCCTCTCTCCTTGTAGGCTGCGGTGTACACACATCTTTGTGCTGGGTGCAAAATGTTGTTTGATCCCCCTAAATCCCCCTTCAAAAGGGGGACTTTGATTCTTGTTCCCACTTTTTTAAGGGGGGTTAGGGGGGATCAAAACTTTATGGGGCTAGGTTATCAGACTTGTGTGTACACCGTAGAGAATAGTAGGTTAGGTGTAGCGATAGCGTAACCCAACAAAGTCTTGAGAATGTTGGGTTCCGTTCCTCCACCCAACCTACACTAAATTCAAAAGCGTAATAGCTTAATTTATTTACTGTGATCTTTCAAATGAGAAAGCATTTAAACCAAATGCTTTCTCATTTCAGTGTTTTCCGCAAACAATTACAGATATTGTTTTCTCATTTGCTGTAAATGCTTTCTCATTTCATTAGATTGCGTATTCATTTTGGTGTTTTCCGCAAGCAATTACAGATATTGCTTTCTCATTTGTTGTAAATGCTTTCTGTTTTCGGCAATTACGCATTTATGACAAACATTATCTTTGTAGCAAAAGCAATTATATATTTGCTGAAATTCTCTCAGGCTGATCTATACAGAAGTTTTTTAAGGTAAATAATATTACTACGCTACCTAACAAGGTGTATTTTATGGCTCGTAGAAAAAGAAGCTCTCAGGCGTTACAAAAAGCAGTGCGGCGTGCGGCTAGTGTTAACTCTATTGATCCAAACTTAGATTTAGGTAATGGACTCAGTTTACCAGCTTTCTTAAATCTTATTGAGACTATGCGAAATAAGGAAAATACATACAATAGCGCCCTTTCCAATCTTGATAAGCTATACAGAGAAATGCTGGAAACAGAACGCCAGTTAGCAGATATGACAGAACATATATTGTTAGGTGTGGCTACTCGATACGGCAAAAGCAGCGTAGAGTATGGTATGGCGGGAGGTGTGCCAAAAAACCAGCGCCGCAAAGGGTTACGAGGTGAATCATCAAATTATACTGACGATCGCTCATCATTTGTTGTTAGTGTCAATAACAATGGAAATGGAACAAAAGCCGCAGGGAAAATTTAGCTAGAAATTGGGGGGGGGTAGGAAGTGTTAGCACTTATTGATCCCCCCCAACTCCTTTAAAAAAGCTCACCCTTTCACACAAACAACTTGCTTGAGAGTAGCGACAACTTCAACCAAGTCTGCTTGATTTTCCATCACTTGATCAATGGGTTTATAAGCACCAGGAATTTCATCTAAAACACCAGTATCTTTACGGCATTCTACGCCCTTGGTTTGCTCAATCAAATCATCAAGAGTATAGACATTTTTGGCTTTACTTCTTGACAATAAACGACCAGCACCGTGAGAGCAAGAACAAAAACTATGGGCATTACCTTTACCTTTAACAATGAAAGATTTTGCTCCCATTGAACCAGGAATAATGCCATAATCTTCTGTTTGAGCGCGGACTGCACCTTTACGAGTTACGTACACATCTTCATCAAAATGTACTTCTTTTTCAGCATAGTTATGATGACAATTTACCTGTAACAAAGGTTTAGTTAATTTGCCACCAGCAAGATGTTTTTCAACAATGCGTTTAAAACGCGCCATCATCACATCACGGTTAACACGGGCATAATCTTGCGCCCATTGTAAATCGTTCCAGTATGCTTTAAATTCTGGTGTACCAGCGATGAAATAAGCCAAATCAGGATCAGGTAATCTATTACCTGCTAGTTTTGCTAATTCTTTCGCGGTACTAATATGACATTGAGCAAGTTGATTGCCAATATTCCGTGAACCAGAGTGCAACATTAACCAAACTTGGTTTTCTGTATCCAAACAAACTTCTAAAAAGTGATTCCCGCCGCCTAGAGAACCCATTTGTCTCATGGCTTTAGTTTGTAAGTCTTGGACACCAGAATGTAAGTCTGAAAAATCGCGCCAACGTTGCCAGTTAGCCACCGATTTTTCTACTTCTTTATTTTCATTAAACCCTGTGGGAATTGCGGCTTCAATATCTAGGCGAATTTTCTTGAGTTTTCCTTCTAAATGTTCACCTGTAAATGGTGTTTTAATTGCACTCATACCGCAACCAATATCTACCCCCACCGCCGCAGGAATGATTGCTTCTTTAGTGGCAATTACAGAACCAACTAAAGCACCTTTTCCTAAATGAACATCGGGCATTAATGCTATGTGTTTAAATACAAATGGTAGCGATGCCACGTTTTTTGCCATCTTGGTTTCTTCGGAACCTAGTTCATGATTTGCCCAAGATAATACAGGTGCTTGTGTTTTAATTTCTAACTTTTCGTAGGGCATAGTTTTTAATGGGTAATTGGTAATAGGAAGGAAAATTAAAAATTAGGATCTACTACATTTTTTTATTTGTAAAATACATATGTTACATTTGTAATACAATCGAATTTGAGTGTCAAGGGATGTTTGATAAAAAACCGCAATTTTTCTGCTATCAAAAGTTTGCTTCCCTAAAGGGGTACATCCAATAGGGAAAAACAGCTACAGTAACGCCGTTTGCGACTTTCTCTCAAACCTAACCCCCAACCCCTTCCCTGCAAGGGAATGGGGGTAAGATTCAAAGTAGAGACATTGTATGCAACATCTCTACAGTTTCAGGGGAGAGGTACCCTGCGGGTACTCCTGCGGAGAACTCGTAGAGTAGCAAGCTATGGAGAGGGGTTTCAAAAATAAGTCGCACATTGCGTACAGTAGAATTTAAAAGAATAATGACCGAGCCTAACTCAACTTTATGGCAACACGTCCAAAAACAATTTGGGAAAGCTTCTTATCGCCTGTAGTCCGGTTTTTGATTGATGAAGACAAGTGGCGGCGTTATGCTCAAAGTATCGATTGGGAAAAAGAAAGCGATCGCTTCCGCAGAACAGATGTGATAATCCCCTCGTACTACACTAGCCATAATTTTCACGGCATTGAGGGGGGATATCTCAATTCTAGTGCAGCCGTCACCTACGACCCAATTACGGAATACGTCCTACCACCAAATGAAACGCTGGTACGTCAAGCCTTAATTGATGCGGTAAAAGTCCAACCACGACGCATACTTGATTTAGGTTGTGGTACGGGTTCCACCACATTAATGTTAAAGCAGGCTTTTTCCCAAGCAGATGTGATCGGTTTGGATTTATCACCTTATATGTTGGTGAGGGCGGAAGATAAAGCCAGAATTGGGGGTTTAGATATTAGCTGGCGACATGGGAACGCCGAAAAAACTAGCTTTCCCGATGCTTCCTTTGATTTGGTGACGGCTGCTTTGTTATTCCATGAGACACCAGTTGAGGTATCCCAAGCAATATTACAAGAATGTTTCCGGCTGTTGGTAGCTGGTGGACAAGTTATAATTCTCGACGGAAATCAAAAAAGCCTACGTCAGTTAAATTGGCTCAATGATATTTTTGAGGAGCCTTACATCCGTGAGTATGCGGCTGATAGTGTAGATGCGCGGATGGGTGCGGCTGGGTTTGCCAAAGTGCGGACAGAAGATTTATGGCTGATACATCAAGTAACTAGCGGTATCAAACCCATCTTGGCAACAGATACTAACCAAGCAAAAGAAAGACAATATATGGCAGCAATAGATAATAATAATTTGGAGGGTCTAGAATCTCCAGCTTTTGGCATAGTGGCATGAGTTTAAAGGCAATTCTGTTTGATTTCAATGGCGTAATCATCAATGATGAGCGCATCCACCTACAATTGATCGATGAAATTCTCATTCAAGAAAATCTCCAACCCCAAAAAGTGCAAGAGCGTCAAGCTTCATTAGGAAGGAGCGATCGCGCTTGTTTTCAAGAATTGCTAGCAAATCGTGGTAGAGTCGTCAGCGATGATTCTTTAACTCAGTTACTCAACAGTAAAGCTCAAGCTTACGTGCTGGAAGTGGAGAAATTAGAAAAACTCCCCATATATCCAGGTCTAGAAGACTTGATATATCAAGCGCGTTCCCGTAATCTCCATTTAGGCATTGTTAGCGGTGCAGTTCGTCAAGAAATAGAGCTAGTACTTAACCGCGCTAAACTAGCCGAGTACTTCACAGTTATTGTTGCAGGCGACGACATCACCACCAGCAAACCCAAACCAGATGGTTATTTACTAGCAGTGGAACGCCTAAATCAAGAATATCCCGAATTAAATCTCTTACCCCAGGAATGCTTGGCTATTGAAGATACCCCAGCAGGTATCGCAGCCGCTAAACGAGCGCAAATGCAGGTGGTAGGCGTAGCGAATACATACCCCTTCCATATGTTACAACGCTGCTGTAACTGGACTGTCGATTACCTGAGTGACTTGGAACTAGAACGAGTCCAAAAAATATTTTCTGGCGGAGAATTTCAGGCGATCGTGAGTGAGTGTTAAAATATTGTCTAATAGCATGAAGTTAGTCTAGGTAAGCATAATTTTATCAACTTACCAAGCTCTCTAAGGGGAATTAGCTCAGTTGGTAGAGCGCTGCGATCGCACCGCAGAGGTCAGGGATTCGAGTTCCCTATTCTCCATTTGTATATTAAATAATTATTGTCAGTTTTAAAGAATTATTTAATGGACAGCATATAAAGAGATAAGCATGGTGTTTGAGAATTTTCAATTAGAGTTCTTAACTCATCAATAGATAGTAGAGTCATATAGTGAAATTCCTATCGTCGGTAATTAAAGCTCAACAATGTATATTTATTTCCAAGCCTTAAACCCAAAAATTCATCTTTCTTTTGATGAAAAATTAGCTATTATATACACCATTCTGTAGGCGTAGAAAAAACTTCTTCTCTGTACTTATATTTAAAAAGTACTTTTCACTACAGATACCCAGATGTACAAACAGGGAAATTTTCTTCTCTGTACACCTGAGAGCAAAAATTACACCATCGGAAATCAGAATGGATGCTTCCGAGCTATTAGAAACGATCACTCTCTTAATTGAGCAAGCAGAACAAGGAGAAATAGATCCTTGGGATGTCAAAGTTATTGAGGTGATTGACCGTTATTTAGAACTAATGACACCAAAGACCACTGCCAGAGGTTATGAATCTGACTTGTCTCAATCTGGACAGGCTTTTTTATCAGCCTCTATGCTGGTATTATTCAAGGCCAATACCTTGATGCAATTATCAACAGCAGAAGATTTAGAAGATATTGAGGATAGTCTATTAGCAGAGAATGGAGATAGCTTATTCCATCAAACCCATCGTTTACCCTTAGAGCGAGTTTTACGACGGCGACCCGCCGCCATGCCCCCACCAAAACGCCGTGTCACTTTGCAAGAGTTGATCGCCCAATTGCAAATCATGGCGAACCAACTCAAACTAGTACAAAAAGTTAGTAAACCGGAACGTCCCAAACGTCAACCTACTGTCAAAGCTATGCGGGAAGCGCTAGAGTTAGCGCACCAAGAAAATTTGACGGAGGTAGCTGGTGAATTGGAACAAGTATTGCATTTTTCGGCCCAAGAACTGTTGTTAGAACAAAATTATTTAAATTTAGAACAACTCGTACAATTGTGGACTCAGACAAAGCAATCACACCAATTATCAGCCCATGAATCGGTAAACAGTGACCTAGTTAGCGTGTTCTGGGCTTTATTGCTATTATCGGCACAATCTAAGGTAGAGCTAGTTCAGGAGGAATTTTATCAAGAGGTGAGAATCCGCTTGCTTTCAGATTCAGTAAACACCTACCAATCATTGGAGCAACCAATAAACTGAACCAATTGAGAACAGTTATATAGAAGCTTCTGTGAATTTACAGACTGTTGCATCAGTAAACCCAAAAATCCGATTAAATTAAAAAGATAACTGATTGCTTGTCATCTAACCGTACTAGGACTTACGTATGGAGAAGAAAAATCAAAGCTTTGGGCAAGAGGTGCAGGGGTTCAGGGGTTCAAAACCCTCACACCCTCACACCCCTACACCCTCACACCCTTCCAAGGTGAAAAGTCTAATTGCCTAAGTCCTAATATCTCTGGTTGCGATCACCAACAAATTCCTGTTATCCCTGTTGTCAGGGGTTACTTAGAGCAGAAATAAAAAACTGATGATTAAGTATCACACAATGAAAGTAAACTGGCTTGTGGTTGAGGAATAAACTTTATGAAAGCGATGATTCTCGCAGCAGGTAAGGGTACTCGCGTTCGTCCGATTACCTATACGATTCCCAAACCGATGATTCCCATCCTGCAAAAGCCAGTGATGGAATTTTTACTGGAACTTTTACGTCAACATGGTTTCGACCAGATTATGGTCAACGTCAGCCATTTGGCTGAGGAAATTGAAAACTATTTTCGTGATGGTCAACGGTTTGGTGTGCAGATTGCCTATTCTTTTGAAGGCAAAATTGATGATGAAGGTAAGTTGGTAGGGGAAGCAATAGGTTCTGCTGGAGGGATGCGTCGCATCCAAGATTTTTCACCATTTTTTGATGATACCTTTGTGGTGTTGTGTGGCGACGCTTTGATTGACTTAGATTTGACGGCAGCAGTAAAGTGGCATAAATCCAAAGGTTCCATCGCCACTATCATTACCAAAACTGTCCCCGAAGAAGAAGTTTCTAGTTATGGTGTGGTCGTCACTGATGAGAATAGTCGGGTTAAAGCCTTCCAAGAAAAACCATCGATAGAAGAAGCACTCAGTACTAATATCAACACAGGTATCTACATTTTTGAGCCAGAGGTGTTTAATTACATACCTTCTGGTGTGGAGTATGACATCGGTGGTCAACTATTCCCCAAACTGGTAGAAATTGGTGCGCCCTTCTATGCGATCGCAATGGATTTTGAATGGGTGGATATTGGTAAAGTACCAGACTACTGGCGGGCAATTCGCGGCGTGTTACAAGGGGAAATCAAGAATGTGCAGATTCCCGGTCATGAGGTTGCCCCTGGCATCTACACTGGCTTAAATGTGGCGGTGAATTGGGACAAAGTAGATATCACTGGCCCCGTTTACATTGGTGGCATGACTCGCATCGAAGATGGCGCGAAAATTGTCGGCCCGGCGATGATTGGCCCCAATTGCTGGATATGTGGTGAAGCTACTGTTGATAACAGTGTCATCTTTGAATGGTCACGATTAGGGCATGGAGCCAGGCTAGTAGATAAACTGGTGTTCGGGCGTTACTGTGTTGATAAAACAGGAGCTGCCATTGATGTGCAAGCTGCTGCCTTAGATTGGCTGATTACCGATGCGCGGCAAACACCGCCAGAACATACCCCAGTGGAACGGCAAGCGATCGCCGAATTGTTGGGAACAAACGCAATTTAGTCAATAGTCATTAGTCAGTTGTCAGTTGCAATTTCTACTGACAACTGACAACTAACCACTGACCACTAACTATTTAAGTATGTGTATCTTCTGAGACTTTGTTCGTAAGTCTGGAGTAAGCGTTGGGATTCGGCTAAGGTAATGCGTTTTTCTTCTAACGCCCGCTCGCAACGTTGGCGGATGTTTTCTACCATGTCCTCGGAGTCATATTGGACGTAGCTCACCACTTCACTCATGGTATCGCCTTTGACTACGTGTTCAATTTGGTAGCCTTTGGGTGTTAATTGGATATGAACGGCGTTGGTATCGCCGAATAAGTTGTGTAAGTTCCCCATAATTTCCTGATAAGCACCATTGAGGAACATTCCCATATAATAGGGTTCTCCCGGTTGGAAGGGGTGCAGTTCTAGCACAGATTTGACATCCCGTAAGTCGATAAAGCGATCAATTTTGCCATCACTATCGCAGGTGAGGTCTGCTAAAATTCCTCGCTGCGTTGGTTCTTCATCTAGGCGATGGATGGGCATAATTGGGAACAGTTGATCGATCGCCCAGCAATCTGGTGCTGATTGAAACACCGAAAGATTGATGTAGTAGATAGAAGCCATGATTTTTTCTAGGTCTTCCAACTCATCAGGTACGTAATCGTGCTGACGAATAATGTCTAAAATTTTCTGACAACAAGCCCAGTAAAGACGTTCAGCTTTGGCTCGTTCACGCAGGCGTAAAATGCCCAAGTTGAAGCGGCTAATGGCTTCTTCCTTGAATTGGGTAGCGTCGTGGTAGAACTCTTGATAGTTTTCTTTGTTGATGGATTGATAGGTTTCCCACAGGTAATTAATAACTGGGGATTCACCTTCTTTTGGTGGTTCTGGGTTATCGCGGGGGACATCACTGGTACTGAGAACATCGAAAATGAGTACCGATTGATGGGAGGCGATCGCTCTACCGCTTTCACTAATCAGTGTGGGTACGGGAATTTGTTTCTCTGCACAGGTATCTTTTAACTCTGCCACGATGTCGTTGGCATAGTTCTGCATATTGTAGTTCTTGGAGGCGTAGAAGTTCGTCTGGGAACCGTCATAATCCACACCCAAGCCGCCGCCAACATCCAGATATTTCATATTAGCCCCCAAGGATGCTAACTCCACGTAAATCCGGCTAGCTTCTTGGATGGCATCTTTAATGACATTGATGGCGGAGATTTGCGAACCAATATGGAAGTGCATTAATTGCAAAGAATCCAGCAAGTCAGCATCACGTAACTTATCAACTGCTTGGATGATTTCGGGAATTGTCAGGCCAAATTTAGCGCGATCGCCTGTGGATGTACCCCAGCGTCCCATCCCTTGGGTGCTTAATTTTGCCCGTACCCCCAAAATCGGCTTAATGCCTAATTGGTGACTAGCCGCAATCACTAAATCGACCTCTTCCACCTGTTCTAGGACGATGATTGGTGTTTGGCCTAGTCTTTGGGATAACATGGCCGTTTCCACATACTCCCGGTCTTTGTAGCCGTTGCAAACTAGCAAAGATCCAGGGGTATCCAATAACGCCAAAGCAATCATTAACTCCGGCTTGGAACCAGCTTCTAAACCAAACTGATGTGGCTTGCCAAATCTCACTAAATCTTCAATCAAATGCCGTTGCTGGTTGCACTTGACAGGAAACACGCCACGATATACACCAGGGTAATTGTAGCGAGCGATCGCCTTGGCAAAACAAGCGTTTAAGCGTTCAATGCGGTCTTCTAAAATATCCGAAAAGCGAATCAGTAAGGGTAAACCCAAACTGCGTTGTTTCAAAGCATTGACCAATTCAAACAAGTCCAAAGAACCGCCGCGATCGCCTTTGGGAGAAACAGTAACGTGACCAGCCGCATTAATCGAGAAATAAGGCTGTCCCCAACCTTCAATCCGGTATAAAGCTTCGCTGTCCTCAATCTTCCAAGCGCGAGATACATCTCCTGGCGCATTCGTTGGTAGCAGCTTTTTCTGCTTGTGATTTTTCCCCTCCAACTTGTTCCCGTTGGCTGGTACTTTTACCACCTCGTCAGATGTAGCAGTTGACTCAACACCCATTTCTTCCTGACCTCTGTGTTTCACCCACGAATAAACAATTTAACGCATTCGTATAAGAACTGATATGCACTCAGAGATAATTTCTGAGATAAACTCTGATTGGTCAGTATTTACTTAGTCATTAGTCATTGGTCATTGGTCATTAGCAGAAACGCTTAAACTGTGGACTATGGACTTTTGACTATGGACTCTTGACCAAATAAAAATTTTATTAAGCTTTGGGAGATAGTAATGGAACGCACATTCTTAGCAATTAAGCCTGATGGCGTACAGCGTGGACTGGTTGGAGAAATTATCCGTCGCTTTGAAACAAAAGGTTTTACCCTTGTGGGTTTGAAGTTCCTCCAAGTCAGTAAAGAATTGGCTGAACAACATTATGGCGTACACCGCGAAAGACCATTCTTTCCTAGCTTAGTGGAATTTATCACCTCTGGCCCGGTGGTAGCGATGGTTTGGGAAGGTGATGGCGTGATTGCTTCTGCGAGAAAAATTATTGGTGCGACCAATCCTCTGACAGCAGAACCCGGAACAATTCGGGGCGATTTTGGCATTAACATCGGTCGCAATCTCATCCACGGTTCTGATGCGCCAGAAACCGCACAAAAAGAAGTAAGCCTATGGTTTACAGATGCAGAATTAGTCAATTGGCAACCCCATTTAACACCTTGGTTGCACGAGTAATTAGTTAGGGAGTGGGGAGTTAGGGAGTACTGAATGAAATATTCTAGTCACTAGTTTTCATTTCCCAGTCCCCAATCCCCAATCACCAATCCCTTTACTTCGATACTTCACTTTTTTCCACTTCTACTTGTGGTGATTCAATGACAGTTCGCTTGGAAAAGCCCCAGGTAAATATTAGGGCGATCGCCGCAATCATTAACCATTCTGGTGGGACAAAATCATCGTTGACGACCTTCAATAACAGACGCAAACCTACTAACGCTACAGTGATATAACCTGCGTCTTCTAGATTTTCAAATTCATCTAACCAACGAATAAATAATCCTGCCATAAATCGCAGGGTGAAAATACCAATAGTTGTCCCAGTGATTACTAGCCAAGTTTCTTGAGATACGGCGATCGCTGTTGTCACGCTATCCAATGAAAAGGCTAAGTCGGTAAATGCAATCACGGGTATCGCTTGCCACAGGTTAGCAAAACGCGGGCCGTGGTGATGGTCGTCTTCAGTTTCTTCTGAGGTAAAGTGTTGAAATACCAGCCATAGTAGGTAAGCCGCACCCAGAAGTTCAAATTGCCAGAACTTTTGTACCTCAGTGGCAGTCAACAATAAGGTTATTCGCAGCACATAGGCAACAACCAAACCAATATTGAGGGCTTGGCGTTCCAACTTCTTGTCTTCTAACCCTTGGGCGATCGCAGCGAGGGCGATCGCGTTATCTGCTGATAGTACCGCCTCTAGAAATACTAATATCAGCAGGACTATAGGCGCTTCAACGCTGATATGAAAGTGCAGGTAGTCAAAAATTCGGTCTAGCATTCCAGATTTCTCAAGCAGTGAAAATTAAAAATTAGCAGTAATAGCCAATCTCATATAAGAAAGTGCAACAAATTGCTACTTTTATCCAGCTTAACCTGTAGGGGGTGAGTTCTGGTAAGTCCAGAATCTACGGGTTTGTGTGGTTTACCGCAAGTGTCACTTTTTTAGTTTACCCAGAGGCGCGGAAAACACGGAGAAATCATGAATCAATTCAAAATTCAAAATGAATTAAAATAAATTAAAAAAGCGTTATCAAAAATTAAATATTTTAAAAATTTTCTTTCTTAAACATTAGCAATTATTTTAAATCTGACTCACTCGTCAAATTAGCGATCACTTTTTCCACAAACTACAGAGGGTGCGAATGAACAAAGAGAGCGATCGCATGGTGAAATACAATCTTACTGCTGCTGTTGCAACCAAGTCACTAAATCAGCTTCAGTAGAAAAATCTAGTAAGGCTTCAGCTAAATCCTCTAACTGAGTTAACGATAATCCCCGTACACGCTCTTGTAATTCAGGGGTAATTGTACCAATTCGTCTTGTCAATAGACGTTGAATGACTTTCAATTCTCCTTGTTGCAGCCCTTGTTGCAGTCCTTGTTGCAGCCCTTGTTGTATTCCTTCCTCCATCCAACTAGTAACGATTTGCATAACTACCTCTTGTTGAGTTGGTTCAAATTGTGCAATTTCAGACTGAAAAATTTCTGTTTCTTGGGCATTTAGGCGTAAGTATGTATCAATAAACCCGGAAATTAACTGCATTCGCGCTGGATCTAACTGCAACGTAGCTAAAAGACGTAGGCACTCAGATTTTACCCTGGGGCGGTCTTGTGGTGCTATGTTCATTTTAGCCATCAGCGCACTAGCGACGGGATTTTGCTGTTGCAGGTATTCTCGCCAATTCAGCCGATTTAATTGAATAACATCATAGTTGAACTGCAAGACAACTTTATTGGGAAATGCTACCTGATGAAAATTTGGTTCGGCTTTTTTGGGGCGAGCGTAAGAAAATAGAGCAATAGGATAAACTGGCAGGGCGTATTTTTCGTACAATCTGGCAAAGTAGCGATACATCCGCAAATCAAAAGCCTCTTGATAATACGCTTGATGTTCTAGATGTACTAGGAAAAACGATTCTTGCTCTCTAAATCTGGCTTTTACTATTAAATCAGTTTCATATTTTTCGCCAGCAGTAACATCGGTAAATATTTCTTTATCAATGAAGGTGATTGTGTCACGTTCCAAATAAGCGGTTATTTCTGGGAAGAATAAATCGATGAACTCCCAGAAGAAGGTAGTTAATAGTTCTTTAAATAGGCGATCGTGGTCTATCATGATTAAATTTATATCATGTTACTGGTGGGACTAAGCACATCCCAAATAGCTGTTTAGGTTAAGTGTGATCTTTTTTTAGTGAACCTCATAGGAACAGAGAAAAAGGTAATATTAAAAGAAATAACTGCTGTAACTTTACTTACTTGAGTTTTCCCGCACAAAAAATCTTTCAAGCTGGAATTATGCCAAGATAGATAATACGTATTTCATTTCATATAAATAATTTTGCATATTTCTATGAATAAAACAAAAGGTAGTAATAAATTTCTATTTTTTCTGAAGCTAGAACTCATATTACCTCTATTAGGACTTTCTGGTCTTTTAACAGCGATATTTCTTCCTCGTTGGACAGTTGACAATGCAAAGCTTACCGGTACAAAGCGTCTTGAAGTCGCTAATGCTTATCGTGTCACCATAATCCAGGGTTTCGGAGGATTATTTTTCCTGAGTACAGCTTATTTTACGTGGCGGAACTTAAAAGTTGCCGAGGGTAACTTAACAACCGCACAAAATAAACAAATAGCAGATGCAAAAGTTGCTGAATTAAACCTAAAAGCTATACAAGATAAACAACTTACAGAACGTTTTGCCAAAGCCGTTGATATGTTGGGGCATCAAGATATTCATGTTCGCTTAGGTGCAATTTATTTACTAGAAAGAATTTCAAAAGATTCTGAGCAAGATTACTTGCAGATAATGGAAATTCTCACGGCTTATGTGCGAGAAAAGTCTCCTTATCAATACCCTCACAATACAGTAAACAACTTAGAAGACGAATCTTTTGTTCCACTACCAATAGATATTCAAGCAGTTCTGACTGTTATTGGTAGACGCAAAGATCCTGAAACAGAAGAATTAAATTCTTTAGATTTGAGTGGCAGTAATCTTAGGGGAGCTAAACTTGGTTCAGCTAACCTAAAAAAAGTGGATTTTAGCAGAGCTAACCTCAGCTATGCTTACCTTGTAGAAGCAGAACTTGAGAACTCTATCTTTGATAAAGCTGTTATTAAAAAAGCTGACTTAACAGAAGCCAAATTAAGCAATGCTAATCTTAAAGATGCCAACTTATTTGACAGTATCCTTAATGGAGCAAATCTCACGAGCGCTAAGTTAGGTCATACTAACCTCAGTTACACCAGTCTTGATGGAGTTAATTTCAAAGATGCTTACTTAGTAGTAGCAAACCTTTTAGAGGCTCACTTATACAAAGCAGAAAACCTTGATCCAAATCAAATTGTCAAAGCAATTAATTGCGAGAAAGCCCACTACGACCCTGAATTTCGCAAACAAATAGGTTTAAGAAACACAACTATAACTAGTACAAATAATTTATAGGCTCGAAATAGTCTCTGAAAAAACTTGCCTCAGAAGCATCACACCCCCAAGGCAAGTAAACCTAGAAATTATTTTTAATTCCCTAAAGTTGCTTCACTTCTGAAACTAACTTCGCCACCATATCTTTCGCACTACCAAACAGCATTGTGGTTTTATCTTTGTAGAACAACTCATTATCTACACCGGCAAAACCTGCGCTCATCCCGCGCTTAATTACAATAGTGTGCTTTGCCCTATCAACTTCCAAAATGGGCATCCCATAAATTGGGCTAGCGGTATCACTCCGCGCCGCCGGATTGACTACATCATTCGCCCCAATCACTAAAGCCACATCTGCTTGCTCAAATTGGGGGTTAATATCTTCCATGTCATACAACTGGGTGTATGGCACATTCGCCTCAGCTAACAACACATTCATGTGTCCGGGCATTCTGCCAGCAACGGGGTGGATGGCATACTTAACATCAACACCCATCCGTTCTAGTTGGTCTGCCAATTCTCTCACACTGTGCTGTGCTTGAGCTACAGCCATGCCATAACCAGGGACAATTACCACAGAACGGGCATAACCCAACATCATCGCCCCTTCTTCGGGATCGATGCTGTGGACCGTTTGATCTGTTGCACCAGTAGCCCCAACACCACCAGTAGCGCTTCCTGAACCAAAGGCGCTGAACAGCACGCTAAATAGGGAACGGTTCATGGCTTTACACATGATTTCCGTCAAGATTAAACCGGAAGCCCCCACCAATGCACCGGCGATGATTAACATATTGTTCATCACCACGAAACCAGCCGCCGCCGCCGCGATACCTGATAAGGAGTTCAATAGCGAAATTACCACCGGCATATCTCCCCCACCAATGGGGATGACGAACATCACGCCCAAAACTAGGGAGACTGCAACGACTGCTAAAAAGACGGGTAAGCTATCTGGTGTGACGATTAAATAGGCACTTCCTGCTAGATAAGCACCCAAAAGCAAGAGGTTAAATGGTTGTTGTAAAGGAAAGGTAATTGGCGAACCGCTAATTAATCCTTGCAATTTGGCGAAGGCGAGGAAACTACCTGTGAAGGTGACACCACCAATCAACACATCCAATAACATGGAAATGTTGACATCTAAGGGTACGGGTGCGCCAGCATCCAATAACCGCCAGAACTCAGCCACCGCTACTAATGCGGAAGCCGCACCGCCCAAACCGTTGAGTAAACCCACCATTTGGGGCATTTCTGTCATCTGGACTTTGTAGGCAGCGATCGCACCAATACCTGAACCAATCGCTAAACCTAACAAAATCATTTCATAATTGAGGACGTGCTGATCTAACATTGTGGCGACAATTGCCAACAACATCCCCACAGCCGCAATTACATTCCCGTTACGCGCTGTCGCCGGAGAACCTAATTTTTTCAAACCCAGAATAAATAAGGATGCAGCGACTAAGTACGTCAGCTGTATTCCAGTTGGTAAAAAGTCGCTCACGCCTTAATCTCCTTCTTCTTGAACATTTGCAACATTCTGTCGGTAACGAGAAACCCACCGACTACGTTGACTGTCGCCAAAATAACGGCAATCAAACCCAGAATTACGGATAAATTGGTGTTTCTTTCTCCGGCTGCTACTATCGCCCCAATCACAGCAATGCCAGAAATTGCATTTGAGCCTGACATTAAGGGTGTATGTAGAGTGGGTGGTATTTTGTTGATGACTTCAAAGCCGATAAAAGATGCCAACACAAATACAAACAAAGCTGCAATTAATGCCTCTGTCATTTAAAACTCCTTTTTGTAATTGGTAATTGGTAATTGGTAATTGGGTATTAGGGATTTATCTTTCCTATTACCTATTACCTATTAGCGAACTACCACAGCTTGCAACGCATCTTTGACACGTTGATTGCGAATTTCCCCAGCGTGAGTAATGCAAGCAGCATCAATGATGTCGTCGGTAAAATCTACTTGTAATGCTTTATCTTTAATGAGCAATTGCAGCAAAGATGTGAGGTTCTTGGAATACAATTGGCTGGCGTGGACTGGCATTGATGAAGGGAGATTAATCGGGCCGATGATTGTCACCCCATTCCAGACAATATCTTTACCGGGTTCGGTACAAGCACAGTTACCACCTTGTTCAGCCGCTAAATCTACAATCACTGAACCAGGTTTCATTTGTGCAACCATTTCGGCTGTAACTAGCACTGGTGCTTTTCTACCTGGTACTTGAGCAGTTGTAATGACTACATCAGAATTTTTAACGTGTTCGGCGACGACTTCTTGGGTGCGCTGTTTGCTGGCTTCAGAAATTTCTTTAGCATAGCCACCTTGGGCTGTGGTTTCTTCTTCGAGTTTGACTTCGACGAACTTTGCCCCTAAGCTTTGCACTTCTTCTTTCACCGCCGGACGAATATCAAAGGCTTCTACCACTGCGCCCAAACGTCTAGCTGTGGCGATCGCTTGCAATCCTGCAACACCAGCACCCATAATAAATACTTTAGCTGGGGCAATTGTCCCTGCGGCAGTTGTCAACATCGGGAAATATTTTGGTAACGCCGCCGCCGCAATTAATACCGCTTTATAACCCGCCAGTGACGCTTGTGAAGATAAAGCATCCATCGATTGCGCCCTGGTAGTTCTGGGGATCAGTTCCATACTCAAGGCTGTGACTTTACGATTCACTAGTTGCTGCGCCACTACCGGATTACCCAAGGGATTCAGAAAACTAATTAAAACAGCACCTTCCCGTAATAAATCAATCTCTAAGCGCCCATCTTCCCGTTCTTGTGGTGGGCTAACTTTCAACAAAACATCTGTTTCGCCCCATAATTTACCAGCATCACCAACAATTGTTGCTCCTGCTGCTACATAGGCAGCATCATCAAAAAATGATCGCTCTCCTGCGCCTGCTTCTACCCAAACCTCTAAACCTTGTTTTACCAATCGGGCAACCGTGTCAGGATTTAAGGCTACACGTCGTTCACAAACTTCAATTTCTTTAGCAACGGCTATTCTCATGAAATCTCCTGAAGATAAATACCTAATCTCTGCAAAATCTGCAACTTTGCTTATGAGGAATGTCATTTACTCATGGCTCTTTCTTTGAGCTATGAAAAATTGATTTTCCTTTTTGATTGAAACTTGAGCGTTCCCCTTGACTCTGGTGATGCAACAGACAAAGCTTTTCTGAGCATCTGGCAAAATTTCCAATTTGCTGATAGTTGCCAATCGCTTACATATTGCAAATTCTATTTTGATACCCCAAGTTTTATCCTTCTCTTTAGCTTATTTTCGGGATTGCAAAATTTTTATGTTTCTTTTCTATTACATACCGCAATATTCAGCAAACTTATATTTTTTTAGCTTGATTGTTTTCTAACAAATGTTTAGTTATTTTTTGAATGGTTATTGATATGATTTAAGCTGATTTTTACTAATCTATCTCAACTTAACAGGCGATCGCTAATTAGATAGCTCAATTTTTATAACAAACAACCTAAATTAAGATACACTTGTACATATTTAGAAACAAAATCACTTATTAAGTGTGTTTCTATTTACTTTAAGTACTAGTGTTTTTACCAACAGTTGTGATTCCAGAAAAAATGGCACTTTTTGCCTCCACTGAACGTCTAAAGTGTATCACATGAAGCAAAACTAACAGAAACCTTACGTAAAACCTGGATTGAGTGCTTTTATACGTAAGTCTCGTGATATCTATAAAATTACCTTGGTGGAGGAGCCTAACTATGAAACGTTTACTTTCAGCTTTAGCCGTTACTAGTTGTGTAATAGCCGGTTTACCAACTATTACCTCGGCACAAAGTCTACCTGGATTTACATTATTTAGTGGTGTTAAAAGCGAAAATCAGCTACCCTTTCGTTTAGATTTTGGTGGACAGAGCAATAGCTGGGATAGATATATATTAAGGATTCCTGCCCAGAAAATGAAATTGGCAGCTGCTCAATTTGCCATTACCTACCCGGATTACTATAAAGGAAGCTTTGATACCAAAGATATTGAAATCAGAGTTGGAGACAAAAAAGTTCCTGTCTCCGAAGTGAAATGGGATAAAGAAGGTCGTCTGTTGGAGATTTTCCCAGAAGAGCCAGTACCAGCAGGTAGCAGAGTAGAGTTAGTCCTTTCCAATGTACGTAACCCAGCATTTGGTGGAACTTTTTACTTCAACTGTCAAATTCTCTCACCGGGAGATGTCCCCTTACTACGATACTTGGGAACCTGGATTTTAAGTATCAATTAATTGAGAAGATAAAGGTAATTTAGGGAGAAATGCTGACTCAGCACCTACTACTCCCTAATTACCTCTTTATAGACTATTAACTATCCACAGTGATAAGATAATAGATTGTGATTTTTTATAAAAAATCGTCTAAGAGGACAAAAGTATGCAGAGAACGCTTGGTGGGACAAACCGTAAGAGAAAAAGAACTTCTGGGTTCCGTGCCAGAATGCGGACTCCCGATGGCAGAAACGTCATCAGAGCCAGAAGAAAGAGAGGTCGTCATCGTTTGAGCGTGTAGGGTATTTTAGGCGCAAAGAATAGCTGTGGCATTGCCCAAAGCAAACCGATTAAAATCCCGGCATGATTTTCAGGCAGTTTTCCGAGAAGGGCTGAGACGAAACAGCTCTCATTTCACATTGCGAGCATTAAAACCGTCATCTGCCAAAAAGTCTTCTTTGGATACTGCCGCCAAAACCCAACCAGCAGATGACGTACAAGATATACCTAGTACGCTTATTGGTGTTTCGATTAGTACCAAAGTTAGTAAGAGAGCGGTGGTGCGTAACCGCATAAAACGGCAAATTACGGCTGCCATGCAGCAATTATTGCCGAGATTAGCACCAGGGTGGAAATTAGTAGTAATTGTGAAGCCAACAGCCGCAGAAAGTAAGTGCGGAAGCCAGCAATTTCTGCAAGAATTAGAGCAGTTGTTGGCACAAACTGAGGTATTACATGGGCATTCGTGAAGAAGTTTATTATGAAGGCGGCCCCCACATTGGGGATCTAATTTTGAATATACTAGTTGGACTAACTGTTGTAGGTATTCCCTTAGCAGTTGGAGCAATTGTGAGAGCATTATGGTTACGCTACCGCATCACCGATCGCAGAATATCTGTAATGGGTGGTTGGATGGGACGCGATCGCTCAGACGTAATTTATTCAGAAATTACCAAGATAGTCAAAGTTCCCCGTGGTCTTGGGATTTGGGGAGATATGGTAGTTACTTTAAGAAACGGTAGTCGTTTAGAACTGCGGGCTGTTCCCAATTTCCGCGAAGTTTATGACTACATTAATGACAAAATTGCTGCCAGAAATCCTCAATATACTGCGAAGTAGGGAATAGGGAGTGGGGAGTAGGGAATAGAAGATTTGCTTATAAAAAATAAAAAATTCAGAAAATTCCCCATTACCAAACACTACTCACTACTCCCCATTTATCATCTTGTGCGGCTATCCGTAGCAGAAGATAGTCCCACAGTCATCCCGATTTAGATAAATTAGATTCAGTTCAGTTTACAGTACCTCAGGTTGAATTCAGAATAATGGATTTTGGTATCGGGTTTCTCTCGAACAACGTCATGTTGCCGATCATAGACTTTTTCTATAGCGTTGTGCCGAGCTATGGATTGGCGATCGTTGCCTTAACATTGATAATCCGCTTCGCGCTCTATCCCCTGAGTGCTGGTCAAATTCGCAATATGCGGAAAATGCGAATTGTGCAACCCCTCATGCAAAAGCGGATGGCAGAAATTAAAGAGCGCTATAAGGATGATCCGCAAAAGCAGCAAGAAGAAATGATGAACGTCCAAAAGGAGTTTGGCAACCCCTTAGCCGGATGTTTGCCGTTACTGCTGCAAATGCCAGTCCTGTTGGCTCTGTTTGCCACTTTGCGGGGTTCACCATTTGCTGGAGTTAATTACTCTGTTAACCTGCAAATCTTCCCCTCTGAGCAAATCGAACGTATCCAACCTCAAGCATTCGCCACTCCCCCCCAAAATATTTACATTGCCGATGGGGAGCATACCAAAGTTACAGCCATCCTCCCTGGTGGTAATAAGTTAGCGGTAGGCGAAAAAACTAAAATTCAATATCAGACCCTAGAGGGTAAACCATTCCCAGTTCTACTGGCCGAACACCCAGAGAGTAAACTGTCGCCTGAATGGAAAATTACCAAGGGTGAAGACCGAATTAAAATCGATGCCGAGGGCAATATAGAAGCCTTACAGCCAGGAGATGTCACCATTCAAGGTACAATTCCCGGACTAGCGGCAGATAAAGGATTTTTATTCATTGATGCTTTAGGTAGAGTAGGCGCAATCGACCCAGATAACACCATCCACTGGGATATCGTGGGAATGATCGTCTTCTTTGGTATCAGCCTGTACTTTAGCCAAATGCTTTCTGGGCAAAATTCTAGCGGTGGGAATCCTCAACAGGATACGGTCAACAAAATCACTCCCGTGATCTTTTCTGGGATGTTTTTGTTCTTCCCTCTGCCGGCTGGTGTACTCATGTACATGGTGATTGGTAACGTTTTCCAAACCTTACAAACCTATATCCTCTCCCGCGAACCTTTACCAGAGGAAATACAAAAAATTGTAGAAACTCAGGAAAAACAAGCGCAGGCTGAACAAAAGACATTACCTTTTGAGCCAAAAAGTTCCAAGAAAAAGACCACAGGTTAATAAATGAGCAATAATCCCATGCAGAGAGGTCAGCAGTGGTTACAATCACTGCTGGAACTCACTGGGGTATCAGCTGAGATTCACGGTAGTGTAGAAACTGCTCAATCTCACAATGAAGATTCCCAAGAAACAGATGGTTACTGGTTGACAATTGACGCAACTAATTTAAACCCACAGCAAATTCAAACTTTAATTGGTGCTGATGGCTCTGTATTAGATGCAATTCAGTATTTAGTTAATTCCACTCTCAATATCAATCAACCCCAGGAAGGACAAGCTTCCTACACCGTGGAATTGAACGGTTATAGGGTTAAACGACAAGCCGAAATTCAACAAATCGCAGAAACAGCCGCCGAGCAGGTACGTTCTACAGGTCAAGAAGTAGAGATTAAATCCCTCAGTTCTGCGGAACGGCGTTTAGTACACACTTTCCTAAAAGACTTTGGCGATTTAGAAACCTTTAGCCGTGGTAAAGAACCCCATCGTCATTTAGTTGTGCGTCCGGCTGTGAATGAATTATGAGAGGCTAGAATTTAGAGGCTAGAGGTTAGAAAACACATATTTTACCTAGTCCCCAATCCCCAGTCTGCATATTTATTCTTCCTAAAAGCTAAACTAAAAATGGATTATCAGCAGAATTGCTGATAATTGACATAAATTCTTGTAATGATGTTTTACAAATCCTATGGACGCAATCTTTATTCCGCAGCTAACTAAAGCCCCGGAGCGGACAGAGGAAGTTCAAGTTAAAGAGTTTCTGCCAGGGTTGGAGACTTTGACACCTGTACGTGGCCTTGTCCGCGTGCAGCATTATGGTAATTACCTGCAAGTCTCGGCTAAGGCAGAAGCAATTATTACTTGCACCTGCAATCGCTGCTTACAGCAGTACAATCAGCGTTTAGCTGTAGATACTCAAGAAGTTATTTGGTTGGATGAGGCTGTCGAGCAAGAGCAAAACTTACCCTTAGAACGGGAAGTAGCGATGGAAGATTTGCTAGAAACCTTATCGCCTAATGGTTATTTTTATCCCAGCGAATGGTTGTATGAACAAATGTGTTTAGCGTTGCCACAACGTCAATTATGTGACATTAATTGTCCGGGCATTTTAACTGATAATAGCGCTGAAAGTTCAGATCAAGGAATTGATAATCGTTGGTCTGGTTTGAAGGCACTGAAAAAACATTTACCTGGATAATAATATTTTGCCAATGTAATGGATAAGTGTTTGTAGTAAAGACTTTAGTACTGAAGAAAATTATAATTAAAGTTTTTACTACTAATACCAAATTAAGATGAAGCTGCGCCAAATAAATGATGTAGAGAAGTTGATGCAACGTCTCTACAGTACAGAATAAAGTGCATCTATGGCTACGCCAGGCAAGCTACATCAAGAAACGGTATAACCTGCTTTATATGCAAAATAAATTGTTCCTTGTGATATTTAGATTTGCAATAAATTAGCGATCGCCTCTGGCATGGGTAGCACAATGATCACCAGTAAAGCCATTGCCAACAAACCTAAAATATCGCGTTTGGTGTCCAATTCAGTCACATCATTTAAAGCTGGTTCATCGACTAAGGGAATAAACAATAAGATAATTGCCCATACGAAAAATTCAGATTGAACTAAAGACAGTAACAACAGCAACAGACGGGCAATTTGACCAATAAACATAGCAGTTCTTTGCCCAAACATCGCATGGACAATATGACCACCATCTAATTGCCCCACGGGCATAAGATTTAATGCTGTGACAATTAATCCCAAAAAACCAGCTACTGCGACTGGATGTAAATCAATCGCTAATTTTGCTGTTAAGGCGCTTCCTAAAGCTAATTTAGCCAGTAACGCCACAAGGATTGAATATTTAGGATTCAGTGCATCAGGGTTTAACAAACTAGTATTTTCAGTCAGGGGAACCAAATCTGAATGAGCCAAACCCCAAATAACTAGCGGTAATGTAGCGATAAACCCAGCTAGAGGTCCAGCAATACCAACATCAAATAAAGCCTTACGGTTGGGAATTGGACTCCGCATTTGAATAAATGCACCAAAAGTTCCCAAGAAAAAAGGTATGGGGATAAAGTAGGGCAGGGTCGAGCGAATTTTATAGAATCTAGCGGTGAAGTAATGACCCATCTCATGGATACCCAAGATAGTCATTAAAGCTAAAGCATAGGGTAATCCCTGTAAAAGTAATTTCGGGTCAGATTGCAGCCTTGTAGGGTCAATCCCGGCGATTTTTACACCTACCAGAGTGGTAGTTACCAAAGTAGCCACTAACAGTAATAAAGCCAATCCTGGGCGTGTTAATGGCTCGGATTGTCTAGCATTAGCTTTAGCAGCTTGGCTGTTGGGAACCAATACAAAGAACGGCTTACCATTAAATCCTTCTTGAAAGATGAGCAAGAAGCGATCGCCAAATTGAGCTTCAATGTTAGCTCTAATCTGCTGGTAAGCTTGAGTTGGTGTAGTTCGCAACTGCCCTCGGCAAATCACCGCCTGGGGTCTATACTCAATGTTTTGGACGTAGTAAATAGACCAGGGAAAACAGTTTCGCAGCTGGGTTTCTTCCGTGGGTTCAATGGGACGTACAGGCACTGGTTCTGCGGTAGGATGATTAGCCGATTGTGATTCTGTGGTTTGGGGTGCAGTTTGTGTATCCCTCGGCAATTGCCGTCCCCACTGAAACAAAAGCCAGTATAACAAAAGGCAGATAATTGACGGCCAAAATATCAGTGCTGGCGGTGGCGGTTGTTTTACCCCATAAACTAGTGTCCATCCAGTTAAAACCAACGCAGGTGTCATCAACACCAGCCATAACAGCCAGATGGGTGTTTTGGTGATGTTAGCAACACTGCGCTGCACCATCAGATAAGTAGCTATTCCCAATAGGAGGAGAAACCAGAATGTCATGTTTTCTACAGTAATTTTGAAAAATGCCGTGCAAGTAGTGTTAGCACCACAGCCACCGCTACAAAGCCGACCCGCGACCCCAGATTTTTAGATAAAGTTCAACAAGGTTGATTAACTCTTTGCGCCTCAGTTATTAGTTGTGAGCCAGTACGGTCTTGGGGGTTTCCCCCATGAGTAACTGGCGTTAGCGTAGCGGTAGCGACGTAAGGAGCGTCACCCGGAGGGTCAGTCGTTTTTGGATCTGGTTTAATACCTCGTCCCCTGATTGAATAGTCTTCACCCATCGAAAACTACTGACCACTGACCACTGACCACAACCAATTCAACTCTGTAACTATATTTTCACAACTCCTCAGGTTTGGTTTTTCTTATGTGTCCCTTACCTCAACAGCCTAGTCATATAACTAAGTCACCACGGGATGTCTTGGACGGTATTTTTGCTTTTCCACCAAATCGGGACACATTGGGGGGAACCTCTTATCTCATTGTAGGAAATGAAGGGAATATCCTCATAGATTGTCCCGCCTTAGACCAAACAAATTTAGATTTTTTGCGATCGCATGGTGGCGTAAAATGGCTATTCCTCACCCATCGTGGCGCTATTGGGAGAACAGCAGAAATTCAACAAAATTATGGCTGTGAAGTTATGATTCAAGAACAAGAAGCCTATTTGCTACCAGGCTTAACTGTTACTACCTTCACTCAAGAATTTGACCTCACCCCCACAGCCAAAGCTATCTGGACACCCGGACACTCTCCAGGCTCCTCTTGCTTGTACTATAACTACCAGGGTGGTGTACTATTTTCCGGTCGCCATTTACTTCCCAACCAACAAGGCGAACCCGTTCCGTTACGCACCGCTAAAACTTTTCATTGGCCCCGACAAATTAAGAGCTTACAAACAATCTTAGAAGCCTTTACCCCAGAAACCCTGCAATACATCTGTCCCGGTGCTAACACTGGTTTCCTCAGAGGTAAACGCTCCATAGACACAGCCTACCAACGCCTAGCCTCTTTGGATTTAAAAGCTTTACTCCAAACACAACCGCTAATTTAAGAGAGCGGGGAGTTACTGAGAACTTATGACTCCCCCAGCCTCCTAGCCTTTATTCCCAATCCCGGCTACTACAGAATTTTTACTCAACAGATCCAACGCTGCTTGATATTGCAAATCTGTTTCTGTGGCAATTTCATCGCGGGTGAGTATTTGCTGGGTAACAACTGTATCCGGTTTAATGCCTAACTTGTTAATATCTCTGTGATTAGGAGTTTCATACTTAGCAATTGTCACCGCCAAGCCAGAACCATCGGATAATTCAAATAAAGACTGGATTAAACCCTTGCCAAAGGTAGTTTCACCCACCAACTGAGCGCGACCGTTATCTTGGAGTGCGCCGGCGAGAATTTCGCTAGCACTGGCGGTTCCTTGGTTAACTAAAATTATTAATGGATCATCTGTCAAGGCAGGGCCAAAGGCTTCAAAGCTACCCTGAATACCTTGGCGATTGACAGTGTAGACAATTGTGCCGGAATCTAACCACTGACGGGCAATCTCAATGCCGGCTTGCAGTAAACCGCCTGGATTATTTCGCAAATCCAAAATGTAGGCAGCAGCACCTTTTTTCTCTAGACTAGAGATAGCGTGTGCTAATTCCATTGAGGCATTGGCATTGAATTGAGTGAGGCGAAGATAACCGAAAGACTTACCTTCGGGGGATGAGCGTAATTCTGCCACAACAGGATTAAGAGCAATGCGATCGCGCACTATTCTGATTTCTTTTTCCCCTTCTCCGTCACGTTCAATTACAAGGGTGACTAAACTACCTATGGGGCCGCGCATCCTGGTGGCTGCTTCGTCAAGAGTCAAATCTGTCGTGGAAATGCCTTCAATTTTCACAATGCGATCGCGCGGTTTAATACCCGCTTGATCTGCTGGCGAACCCGCAATCGGAGAAACCACCTCCAACTTTCCACTCTGTGGATTTAAGGCGATTTGTAAACCCACTCCGGTCAGTTCTCCAGAAGTACTAACCTGTAAGCTGCGGTATTGCTCAGGGTCTAAAAATCTCGTAAAAGGATCACCTAAAGTCTTGAGCATATTCTGAATCGCCCCATAAGCAGCTTTATGGTCTGTAAGGGGCTTTTCCAATGCCTTCTGTCTCACATTCGCCCAATTTTGATGGTTAAACGTCTCATCCAAATAAGAGCGATTGACAATTCGCCACACTTCCGAAACTAGTTTCTGTTCCTCCGTCAATGCTGTGGCTGGTTGAACTACTACTCCTACAGCCAAACTCAAAGCCACCAATAGCGAAAATCCTAGCCGAAAAAACTGTTTTTGCATGAACCCCATTTGCAGTTTTACCTCAACCGAAATTGCCTAGAATTGCCCAGTTGCATGATCAATAATGAAATCTATCTCTCGACTATGTTACTTTTTTTATAGAAGTGGTGCATTATTCTCATCAAGTTGTTAAGGCAGCTGATATTAGTGCATCCCCTTTACCAAAAGGATTATGATCTACTTTGTACCCACCAATCGGGTTGGCTTGCAAAGAGAACGCAATATATTCCATATTTACAGAGTGTTAAGTTTGTGAAAACTCTTGACATTCTGCAAGAGTGAAAAACAGACGAAAAACTCCTCTTAAAAGAAAATCCCAAAATTGCCAATTGGGAGATTGAATCAACCGCAACCGATTTTTAGGAACTTGAGATTGTATGGCCAACGTTTACGACTGGTTTGAGGAACGCTTAGAGATCCAAGCAATTGCTGAAGATGTCACAAGCAAATACGTCCCTCCCCACGTCAACATCTTCTACTGCTTGGGTGGTATTACCCTAGTTTGCTTTCTAATCCAGTTTGCCACTGGATTCGCTATGACGTTCTATTACAAGCCAACAGTTGCTGAAGCTTACTCCTCCGTTCAATACATTATGAACGAGGTGAACTTCGGTTGGTTAATTCGCTCCATTCATCGCTGGTCTGCCAGCATGATGGTGTTGATGATGATTCTGCACGTCTTCCGCGTCTACCTAACTGGTGGTTTCAAAAAGCCCCGTGAATTAACCTGGGTAAGTGGTGTGATCCTCGCTGTCATCACCGTTTCTTTCGGTGTTACAGGCTATTCTCTACCTTGGGATCAAGTAGGTTACTGGGCTGTGAAAATCGTTAGTGGTGTACCAGAAGCGATTCCTGTAGTCGGTGTACTCATCTCCGACCTACTGCGTGGTGGTTCCAGTGTTGGTCAAGCAACCCTGACCCGCTACTACAGCGCCCACACATTTGTACTACCTTGGTTGATTGCAGTATTTATGCTGTTCCACTTCTTGATGATCCGCAAGCAAGGTATTTCCGGGCCTTTGTAATCCAGCAACCAGTTCTCAGAGCCAGTAGTTTGTTTTAAACTGATGAAAAATCAGCAATTAAGACTCATAAGTCAAAAACACTAGTATCTGAAACTCAAAGCTGTTAAAAACCTCAATAAAGGTTTGACCAAGGCTTTAACTGAATTTTAAGCAGGAGAGCGCATTCAAAAATGGCTACACAAAAAAAACCCGATCTGAGCGATCCTACGTTAAGAGCTAAACTCGCCAAAGGCATGGGTCACAACTACTATGGTGAACCAGCTTGGCCCAACGACTTGCTGTATGTATTCCCAATTGTAATCATGGGTTCATTCGCTTGTATCGTGGCTCTAGCCGTACTAGACCCCGCTATGACAGGCGAACCAGCAAATCCTTTCGCTACACCACTGGAAATTTTACCAGAGTGGTATTTGTACCCAGTATTCCAAATTTTGCGATCGCTTCCTAACAAATTGTTGGGAGTATTAGCAATGGCTTCTGTACCTTTGGGACTAATCCTCGTTCCCTTCATTGAGAACGTCAACAAGTTCCAAAACCCCTTCCGTCGTCCAGTTGCAACCACAGTGTTCTTGTTTGGAACCTTGGTAACTCTGTGGTTGGGTATTGGTGCTGCCTTACCATTGGACAAATCTTTGACCTTAGGATTGTTCTAAGCTAGTCACCTAGAAGCTTCTTGACACCTGTAGGTTTCAGGAGCGTATATCTGGAAGTTATGATGTCTAATGACAAATCACCCTGAAGGTGTGTGTAGTCGAAAATGCCATTCATATCAAGGATATGCGCTCTTGAAAACACCACACAGGTGTCAATTTTAGTGATAGGGGTTGCTGAGATAAAGTTCCTAGTGTTGACCAATGACTAATGACCAAATTAAATTTTTAGCTTTGGATACAAAAAATCATCCAAAAACTAAAATAGACTGAAGACGATAGATTACATAAAATTCTTACTCATAATTACATGAAAGCTACGGTCAATGCTTGGCATAATGCAGCACGACCATTTAACAATTAAGAGCGAACTGAAGCTCCTTAACCAAGTACAACAATGGTTTGAGGACTTTTCCCTAAAATATCTGTCTCAACTCGGCTGGACAGAAGGTCAACTTTATCGCCTCAACTTAGCACTAGCGGAGGGTTTTACAAATGCAGTTCGTCATGCACATCGTACTTTACCGCCAGAAACGACCATAGAAATTGAGGTCAGTCTATGGATTAACAAAATAGAAATTAGAATTTGGGATCATGGCAATCCGTTTGATCCTGATGCGATCGCTGAACCAGCACCAGGTACTCTACAAGTGGGAGGCTATGGCTGGTTTCTCCTCCGGCGCTTGGCTGACCGTGTGGTCTACGAACGTAGCGAGGATGGTAGAAATTGTTTGGTCATAGTTAAGTATGCCAAGGAAGGGCAATATTAGGGGAGTGAGGGAAGATGAGTAAGAATTTTTACTTAGGCACTTCCAGATAAAAAATATGAAAAATATACAAGGGTGCGCTACCTGCGATAGAACCTAAATACACTCAGAAATTATTCCTACTGACGCACCCTACCAAACCATCAATTTCGGATGATTTATTTTTTGGTGTTCCCTTACCTTGTCTACCTGATCCTCTTTATCTCCTGACTTCTTCACTTATATCTAGTGAACGGCTTCCAGTAAAGAGAAATTTTGTATAAAAAATTATACCTATAGTAGTAGAGTTAGCATACGAGGTGCTGTTAATACTTTGTTAAAATTAGGCAAAATTATTGTGGGCGGGAAATTAAACTGAGATGTTTATCGAGAGAATAAACCCTCACTAATTCTTCCCTAGCCTGCTGTAGCTCTTTATTGGTCAAAGAGGAGATAGGGAAGAGAATATGACTAAAACAGCCCTAGTTACAGGTATTACTGGTCAAGATGGCTACTATCTCAGTCATTTGCTCCTCAATCAAGGTTATCGAGTAGTGGGATTAGTTTCACCACATCGCCAACCGAATTTGGCAAAGTTAGGGGATTTGGCAACCAAGGTAGAAATATATAATGTTGATTTGAGAGACCCTGTAGCATTGTTAAATGCGGTCGAGCAATTGCGTCCCCAAGAAATTTATAATTTAGCTGCACCTAGTTTTGTGCCTGATTCGTGGAAAGACCCACTAGGAACTTTAGATTTAATTACTGGGACTGCTACCAGACTGTTAGATGCAGTGCGACAAGTTGGTTTATCTACAAGATTCTATCAAGCTAGTAGTTCCGAAATGTTTGGGGATGTTTTGTCTTCTCCTCAAGATGAAGAAACTAGCTTTCGCCCCAAAAATCCCTACGCAGCGGCAAAGCTACACGCCCACTGGACAATGGTGCATCACCGACAGCGCTATGGTCTGTTTGCTTGTAGTGGCATTTTATACAACCATGAGTCACCTTTACGCCCGCCTCAATTTGTTACGCGTAAAGTATCTTTGGCTGCTGCATCTATTAAGTTGGGTTTAGCCCAGACTTTAGAAATGGGGAATTTAGATGCTAAACGCGATTGGGGATTTGCTGGCGATTACGTCAAAGCTATGTGGCTGATGTTGCAAGCAGAGGAACCGGAAGAGTACGTAATAGGTACGGGAAAACTGCACAGTGTCAAAGAATTAGTGTCTATCGCTTTTGATTCGGTTGGCTTAAACTGGCAAAATCATGTAGTGATTAATACAGATTTGCTCAGGCAAGATGAACATTTTCAGCTAGTAGCTAACCCTATCAAAGCGAAAAGGAACCTCGGTTGGGAAACGGAAGTTAGCTTTGAGGGACTTTTAGAGAAAATGGTGCAAACGGATGTAGAAAGATTACAAAGCGGTAATATAGCCCAAGCACCAGAAGGAAAATTACTGGTAGATTAGGATACCGTAGCGCATTTGCACTCATCACCGTACTATCTCTAAAAATCAATAAAAAGAATCTCAATGCCAATTGATACAGTGGGAGAACAAATAAGTTTAGGCAAAACTTCCAATGAACAAGCCAACCATATCTTCTTGTTCTTAGAGGTTTTTAAACAGGAAGGGGGAATTCAATCTTATGTCAAGGATATTTTTCGGGCATATTCAGGACTGAGTCAAGGTTATCAAGCAGAAGTATTGCTATTAAGGGATAGCCCTGAATGCTCAAACCCTTTTACATCTAATAATTTAAAATTTCATTACTTCCAAAATCCATCACCCCAAATAGGCAGAATCAAAATGGCTGGGGTGCTACTAAAATTTTTATTGCAGAGAAGACCACAGATGGTCTTTTGTGGACATATTAAGCTAGCAGTTTTAGTACAGACACTTTGCCAACCGTTAGGTATTCCCTACACTATCCTCACCTATGGCAAAGAATTTTGGGAACCGTTAAAAAATCAAGAACGCCGTGCTTTAGCAGCTGCCAAGGAAATTTGGACGATTAGTCGTTATAGCCGCGATCGCGCCTGTGCTGTTAATGGTATAGATCCTCATAAGGTGAAAATGTTGCCTTGTGCCATAGATGGTAATAAATTTACTCCCGGAGCAAAACAGCCAGAATTAATCGATAAATATGGCTTAACCGATGCCAAAGTATTAATGACCGTAGCACGATTGTGGTCAGGGGATATATACAAAGGCGTGGATGTCACAATCAGGGCATTGCCAAAAATTATCCAGTCCTTCCCAGAAGTAAAATATTTAGTGATTGGTCGTGGTGATGACCAACCGCGATTGGCACAATTAGCCCAAGATTTAGGTGTAAGCGATCGCGTGATTTTTGCAGGTTTTGTCCCTACTGAACAATTAATGGCACATTACCGCCTAGCCGATGCCTATATTATGCCTTCACAAGAAGGTTTTGGGATTGTTTATCTAGAAGCAATGGCTTGTGGTGTCCCGGTGCTGTCCGGTGATGATGACGGTTCTGCTGACCCCTTGCAGGATGGTAAACTAGGTTGGCGAGTTCCTCACCGCAACCCGGAAGCCGTAGCCGCAGCTTGTTTAGAAATTCTTCAAGGAGATGATCAACGTTGTGATGGAGAGTGGTTGCGCGAACAGGCGATCGCACTTTTCGGAATGGATGCTTTACAAAAGCAGCTTTTGTCTTTAGTCCACACTCAGAACTAATGACTAATGACCAAACTCGCTATCCTAGAAGGAGAGCCAGATAGTATTTAAAATGAGCCTTAACAATTCTCAATTGAATCTTTTAAACTTCCGCCCTTGGCTAACGCTGTTAGCAATTGCTTGGTTACTAGCTTCCTTGGGTTTGGGCTGGTTAGTAAATTCCTTACTGATTATAGTGGGATTGTTGTTTTTAGCGCCTGTTGTCGCGTTTTTTGGATTTCGCTGGTGGCTGGAACGCAATTTAGTATCTGATCAATGTCCCGTCTGTAGTTACGAATTTACAGGTTTAAATAATAGCCAGTTGCAATGTCCTAATTGCGGAGAAAACTTAACTGTACAAAAGGGACATTTTCAACGTTTTGCCCCAGAAGGCACAATTGATGTCACAGCAATTGAAGTTCCATCCCAACGATTGGAAGATTGAACAGTTGATATATTTGCTCGCCTCTCTAGCCATAGGGACTTAATAGTATATAATGAGGGATTGTGTCGAATTAGAGCCAATCCATGCCTAAACTAAAAACACGCAAAGCCGCAGCCAAAAGATTCCGTGCCACTGGTACTGGTAAAATCGTGCGCCGCAAAGCTTTCAAAAACCACCTTTTAGAACACAAAACCACCAACAAAAAGCGCCAATTCTCCAAGATGGCAATTGTTAACGAGCGCGACGAAGAAAACGTGCGTTTAATGCTGCCTTATTTGTAAATTTGTAATTTTTCCAGGAATAAAATATGACTCGCGTAAAACGCGGTAACGTTGCTCGTAAACGCCGCAATAAAATTCTCAAACTAGCTAAAGGTTTCCGTGGTTCTCACTCGACTTTGTTTAGAACCGCCAATCAACAGGTAATGAAGGCACTCCGCAGTGCTTACCGCGATCGCAAAAAGAAAAAGCGCGACTTCCGCCGCCTGTGGATTACCCGCATTAACGCTGCTGCCAGACAACATGGATTAAGCTACAGTCAGCTAATCGGTAACTTGAAAAAAGCTGACATTCAACTTAATCGGAAAATGTTGGCACAATTGGCAGTCCTCGATCCTGCTAGCTTCGGCAAAGTGGCAGAGTTGGCAATTCAAGCTAAAGGTTAAGGATGGTAACGGATGAATAACGGATGTAACAGATGGCAAATAATTAGTCGGTTACATCTGATATTATCCGCCATCATTATTTGCTGGATGATTTCGGCTACAGGACTCGCTGCATCTGCCGCCGAACTGCCAGAAATTCAGCGCCGAGGCTACATAACTGTAGCCGTGAAGGATAATTTGCCTTTGTTGGGTTTTAAAGACGCTCAGGGCAATTTACAAGGCTTAGAAATTGATTTAGCAAAGCGTTTAGCGGCTGATTTGTTAGGTAAAGCCGACGCTGTAAAATTGCAACCCGTAAATAATCGCGATCGCCTACCTGTAGTATTTAATCATCAAGTTGATTTAGCGATCGCCAGAGTCACCGCCACAGAATCACGCTCACGCTTGGTAAGTTTCAGTGTTCCTTACTACATGGATGGCACTTATTTAATTACCAAAGATGTGTCTGTACAGCAAATAAATGATTTAGCCACGCGCAAAATTGCTGTCCTGAATAATTCCAGCACCATCGCCGAAGTCCGTTACTACATCCCCAGCGCCGAGTTAGTGGGAGTGAATTCTTACCAAGAAGCGCAAGCAGCAATAGAAAATAATAGCGTCGCCGCTTTCGCCGCCGATGGTAGCCTCTTGAGTGGTTGGGTGCGAGACAATCCTCAATATCGCCTATTACCCACAAAACTATCCACAGCACCCTTATCTGTAGTCATGCCCAAAGGATTGCAGTACGATGAATTGAGAAGAGAAGTTAACGAAGCGATCGCCAGTTACATCGCTCAAGGTTGGTTAAAAGAACGGATTAGTCATTGGTCAATAGTCAATAGTCAATAGTCAGTTGTCATTAGTCCATAGTCATTACTTCCCCTGCTTCCGCTGCTCCCCTGCTCCCCCTCCTCTTAAGAGTCCCTCAAAGACCCATAATAGAGATAGAAGACACTTTAATAATTTGATTTGAAGACAATGGATAACAGTCTAGCGGTTGTTTATCTCTCCGTGTTGGTGGGTATACTAGGATTTGCGGTTGTGAGTGTTTTCCGCCAGCTGTTCAAAACTCGTAAGCGTGAAAGTGCTTTATCTCGATTGCGTAGTAAATTGAGTAAAGACAAGGGTACGGCTCAAGAATATTTTGAGTTAGCGTGTATTTATTCAGAGAAAAAAGTGTATACACAGGCTATACCTTTGTTTCAAAAGGCTCTGAAAGCAGCCGAAGAAGAAGGAGAAGAAAATACTGCACCTATTTATAATGGTTTGGGTTACACCTATTTTGCTCAAGAGCAGTATGATTTAGCGATTCGTCAGTATAAGGAAGCGCTAAAATTTAAACCCGATTATGTAGTAGCTTTGAATAATTTGGGTCATGCTTATGAGCGGAAAAAATTGACTGCTCAGGCTTTGCAAATGTATGAAGAAGCACTTAAATGTGACCCCAATAACGCTACTGCTAAACGTCGTGCGGAATCTTTGCGGCGTTTAGTAACTGCTTGATGCTTCTATATCCTAGATCCCCTAGATTCTAGATCCCCGACTTCTCAAAGAAGTCGGGGATCTGTCTTAACTATTCGGTTTTATATCTGAATTCTGGGAAATAACTAACTATAGATTTGTTTTTATATTCTCCAGAATGATGAAGCGGCTAAGACTATTTTTCTTGTTAGCTATTACTATTATTATCTGCTGTGGTACGTCACTTATATTAATAGAAACAGTGACCTCACAACAGCCAGTAATTTCCCATCCTTTGACAGCTTTAACCGAGGCAGAAATTAAAACGGCGGTTGCGGTGATTAGAAAGGAAAAGTCTTTAACTGACATGGCTGCTTTTCCCTTAATTACCTTGGCAGAACCAGATAAACAAGCAGTTAGAAATTTTACACAAGGTCAATCTTTTGAGCGCAAGGCTTTTCTGGTAGTATATGAACGCGAGCAAAACAAAACCTATGAGGGTATTGTTGACCTGAAAACGCAAAAAATAGCGTCCTGGCAAGAGAAACCCCATGTCCAACCGGCAATTTTGAACTCAGAATATGAACTAGCACGAAATGTAGTGAAATCTGATTCCCGATGGCAAGAAGCGATGAAAAAGCGGGGAATTACAGATTTTGACCAAGTTCAGGTTAGTTGCTGGGCGGCGGGAATTTTAAGTCAAGAGGAAGCAGAAAAAGGTAGCCGTTTGTGCCGGACTTTATTATTTTATCGGGGGGAACGCTGGAATTATTACGGCACTCCTATTGAGGGTGTAATAGCCACGGTTGATTTAAATAAAGGTACAGTCACCAATTTTATCGACCAGGGGATAGTTCCCATTTCCAAAGAAAACTGGAATTATGACTTAGAGTCTTTAGGTAAATTACTCCCACCGCCGAAACTCTTACAAATACTGCAACCAAAAGGAAAGAGTTTCCAAATACAGGGTAATGAAATTAGTTGGCAAGGTTGGAAGTTTCGGTATGTTATGCACCCCCGTGATGGGTTGGTACTGTATCAAGTAACTTACAAAGATGGTGAGAATATCCGACCAGTATTATATCGTGCCAGCTTGTCGGAGATGGTTGTACCTTATGGCGATCCTGATCCTACTTGGTCATTTAGAAACGCTTTTGATGTTGGTGAATATAACTTAGGGTTACTAGCCAGCACAATGGAGTTAGGGAAGGAAATTCCCCAAAATGGCGTTTTACTTGACGCTGTGTTTGCGAATGAAGAAGGGGAACCCTATATTATGCCTGGGGTTGTGGGTATCTACGAACGGGATAACGGCATACTTTGGAAGCATTATGAGTATAATACTCAACGCAACGATGTGCGACGCGATCGCCAATTAGTCATTACCATCACGGCGGCGGTTGATAACTATGATTACGGTATTAACTGGATTTTTCACCAAGACGGCACTTTAGAAGTAGAGAATGATTTAACCGGTATTGTTTTGGTGCAGGGAACAGAAGCGGAAACCCAGTCTAGAGATAATTCCTATGGAAGATTGCTGGCTAAAAATATTTTTGGTGTCAATCACCAGCACTTTTTTAACTATCGC
Organism: Trichormus variabilis 0441; assembly: GCF_009856605.1. Lineage (NCBI taxonomy): Bacteria > Bacillati > Cyanobacteriota > Cyanophyceae > Nostocales > Nostocaceae > Trichormus > Trichormus variabilis. The sequence continues at coordinate 5,594,201 of NZ_CP047242.1, forward strand.
TTAGATATGGATGTGGATGGTCAAGCTAATAATGTCATGGAAATGAACGTGGCAAACTTGCCGATAGGTAAGAACAATCCTTTAGGAAATGCCATCACAGTAGAAGACACGCCACTGACAACAGAAAAGGCTGCTGTCCGTGATTTAGATATCAAACACAGTCGAGAATGGATGATTGCCAGTGCAGAGAAAAAGAATGCTTTAGGGGTTGCCCCTGCATATATGTTAATGCCGGGAGGTAACACAGTGTTTTTCCCGGTGGAGGGGGCGAAAATTCGTCAGAAAGCTGAGTTTGCCACTCATCATGTTTGGGTGACTAAATATAAACCCCATGAGTTATATGCAGGTGGTGATTATCCTAATCAAGCGTCACCAGGAAAAGGTTTGCCTGAATACATTGCCGATGATGAATCTTTGATGAGTCAAGATATTGTTTTGTGGTACACAATGGGTATTACTCATGTACCTAAGCCAGAAGATTGGCCTGTGATGCCGGTTCACAAGCTTGGGTTTAAACTCTCTCCCAGAGCCTTTTTTAACCGTAATCCGGCGATTAATTTAGCGGAGTAGGGGACTTTTAAATCAAAAAATCTCCAAATGTAGGGTGCGTCAGTATGAATAATTTCTTGGTACGGTTAGGTTTTTTTGCACTGACGCACCCTACTAACTGAGGTGTGGGAGTATGTCACCGGAGTAAAGTCAGAGTCAACCTTGTTTGACCAGAATTTTCCGCATCTAAGGTTAAGTTACCACGATGGGCGCGGGCAATTTCACGGGACAGGCTGAGTCCTAGCCCGATGCCTTCTACTTTGCGTGTGCGGGCGGGATCACCACGATAGAAACGCTCAAATAAGCGATCGCGATCGCTTGGGGGAATGTCTGGGGATGAGTTGCTAATAGTGATGTGGATAGTGGTTGGGGTTTGATGAGCGTGAATTTTGATCCAACCTTGGGGGAGATTGTATTTGATGGCATTACTCAACAGGTTTTGCAACACTTGGATGAGGAGATCGCGATCGCCTTTAACCCGCAATTTCTCAGGAATTTCGATGTGTACACTCAAATGGGGCGCGAGTAATTCCACATCCTCAACCATCTCCATTAATAACTCAGACATATCTACTTCCACTAGATACAAACTCATTTGTCCTGCATCGGCTAAGGACAACAGCAAGAGTTTACGCATAATTCCACTCAAGCGGCGCACTTCATCTAATAAATTGCTTAAACGCTGTTGTACTTCCGAGCCTGGTTCCACCTGTTGCAGGGTGCGTTCCAGTTCACCTTGGAGAATTGTTAGGGGGGTTTTCAGTTCGTGGGCTGCATCTGCACTGAAGCGAGAGGCTTGGGTAAAACTGCTTTCCAGGCGTTCCAACATTTGATTAAACACCTGAATTAGTTCTACAAATTCAACATCCGTCGTACCGATGGGAATGCGCTGATCTAAACCTTTGGCGCTCACCTGTTGAATTACAGCCGTTAATTGCCGAATCGGACGCAATGCACTACCAGAAACTAACCAAGCTCCAGAGGTAACTAGTAGCAAGGCGATGGGAATGGAAACAAGATATATATTGCGAATGGCTGCCATCTCTTGATTGACGGTTTGCAGACTGACAGCGATCGCAACCTGAGAACGGGGAAATTTAGTTGCACCAATTCGCCAACTGCCGCTTGTTGTCTTTTGGGTGACAAATTGCGGTGGACGTGGGGGGCGCAAGGGAAGATTGGGTAAAGGCCGGGGGGGTTGTGGTTGAGGCGCTAACTGGAGATTCTGAAGCAACAGGCGACGTAAGTCAGAGTCAGGAGAAGTTTGTGGGGATTCATAAAGTTGGTTGCCTTCTGCATCCAGTACCAACAGTACAATAGGTGTTTTTGCATTTCCACCAAAGGCGGAAGATAATAATTCTTCGTAACGCTGCCAAGGCTCTGGCATAGGTGGACGAAAATTTTCCCTAGTGAAAAATGTAGGGGGTTCTCTGGGTGGAAGTAAGTTTGGTGCTGCCCGCATCAGTTGATTTAACAGTTCTGCATCCAGGCGACTGAGTTTAGCATCGTAAATTTGCAACCAAGAGACTGCACTAAATCCTACTAGTGTAGTGCCAGCCAAAGCGGCAGATAACAGAGCAATTCGCAGCCGAAAGGAAGGGAGTTTCATATTGGATGGCGGAAACGATAACCCACGCCGCGAATACTTTCAATCCAGCCTGCTTCATCAACAGGGTCAATTTTTTTGCGAATTCGCTGAATACAAACATCTACGACGTTGGTATTAGGGTTAAAGTCGTAGCCCCAAACGTGTTCTAGGATTTGGGTACGGGTAAAAACACGCCCAGGCGATCGCATTAAATACTCTAAAAGATTAAATTCCCGGCTGGTGAGTTCGATGACTCGTTGATTGCAAGTAACTTCTCTGGTGATGCGATCAAGCTTGAGTGTCCCTATCACCAACAAATTTTGGCGATCGCCTATACTCCGGCGCACCACAGCATGAATCCGCGCCACCAGTTCCTCGACAAAAAAAGGTTTGGCAATGTAGTCATCAGCACCCAAATTCAACCCCGCCAGGCGATCGTCTAACTCATTCCGAGCCGTCAACAAAATCACCGGTGCATTCCGTCCCTTCTGCCGCAGTTGTTTGAGAATCGATAGTCCATCTTTCCCCGGAACCATGATATCCAGGATGATGGCATCATATTCGTTGTCTAATGCCCGCAAATATCCTTCATCACCGTTGTCGCAATAGTCTACGACAAACCCCTGTTCCTTCAGTCCAGCTTGGACGAAGTTAGCAATTTTCGCTTCATCTTCGACAAAGAGAACGTTCACAAGCCTGCATCACTTACTTATTAGTTCATTCTAAATTCGTTATCGTGTCATGAAAATTACAAAACTGTAATTTAAAACCAGAGTGATCTGTAATTTTGGGTGGTTTAAATCAGAAATATCAACAGCCCATCATTTGGATATCAGTTATGAAAGTTCGTAATATCTTGGTTGCTACAACAATTCCTGTTTTAGTTGGTTTTATTTCCTTGCATCAAGTAAACGCTGCCCATCAAGTCCAACAAATCGCCCAAGCTTCAGAACCACCATCAGGACAACGCCCACCCCGCCCTGATTTCAAAGCGGCGGCGGCAAAGTTGGGGGTGACAGAACAACAGTTAAAAGATGCCTTGGGTGTACCTGCCAAGCCTCCTGGCGAAGGCCAGCGTCCACCCCGTCCTGACTTCAAAGCGGCGGCGGCGAAGTTGGGGGTGACAGAACAACAGTTAAAAGATGCCTTGGGTGTACCTGCCAAGCCTCCTGGCGAAGGCCAGCGTCCACCCCGTCCTGACTTCAAAGCGGCGGCGGCGAAGTTGGGGGTGACAGAACAGCAGTTAAAAGATGCTTTGGGTGTGCCTGCCAAGCCTCCTGGCGAAGGCCAGCGTCCACCCCGTCCTGACTTCAAAGCGGCGGCGGCGAAGTTGGGGGTGACAGAACAGCAGTTAAAAGATGCTTTGGGTGTGCCTGCTCATCCACCAGAAGGAAATCGTCCTGATACAACAAGATAGATCCAGTGGGTCTATGCCCTGCTGTGGGTGGTATATTAGGCTGGGATTAAAGCTTTAACTTGACCGAAACGGCGATCGCGTTTTTGATAACTCAACAAAGCCTGATGAAATGCTGCTCTGTCAAAATCAGGCCACAGAATATCTGTGAAATACATCTCTGTATATGCCATTTGCCATAACAGAAAGTTACTTAATCGCATTTCGCCGCTAGTCCGAATCAATAAATCTGGTGGTTGAGTATCTACAGTGTAGAGGTGTTGTTCTACAATGTCTTCATTAACTGCATCTGCGCTGAGTTTGCCTTGTTGCACCAGTTCCGCCACTTGACGACAGGCTCTAGTAATTTCGTTGCGACTGCCATAGTTAACTGCAACCGTAAAGTGAATTGCTTGATTATTTAATGTCTCTGTCATGGAGCGTTCCATTTCTGTTTGCAGAGACTTGGGTAATGCTGACAAATCGCCAATGAAGGATATTCTTACACCTTCTCGGTGCATCTGGGATAATTCCCGGCGCAGTAATCGCTCAAACAACAGCATCAGAAAATCTACTTCTTCGATGGGACGCTGCCAATTTTCCGTAGAGAAGGCGTAGGCGGTGAGGGCTTTGATTCCCCAATCTTTACAGCAGCGCAAGAGTTCTTTGAGAGTTCTTGCGCCTTGGCGATGTCCGGCTATGCGCGGTAATCCTTGGCTGGTTGCCCATCTGCCGTTACCATCCATGATGACGGCTATGTGTTGGGGGATTTTTTGGGGGTCTAAGTCTGGGGGGATCATGTTGGTTTTGATGAGGGGATTTGGGGGAAGTTCACGCAGAGGCGCAGCGAAAAGTCGGAGCGCCGGCTTCCGGCGATCTGAACTTTTCAAGACAGAGACGCGGAGGAGAGGGGAAGAGGTTTATTCAAAGAGATTTTGTAAGTATTTTGGGGTAAGGGTGTTGTGCCATGTCCACAGGCGGCGCATGGTTTGGGTGGATGTGTAGATGAGGGTGGCTTTGTTGGTGAGTGTCCAGGCGTTCCAGTTGAGTGTAGCCATCATGCGGCGTAGGGTACGCATGAGGTTGTTACGTTGATAGGTTTGGGAACGGGTTTTGATGAGGGTGCGCCCTACTCGGATTAGTCCTGTGTCGGGGAAAGCCCAGGCTCCAAAGCCCCAGAATTTGGTCATGTGGTTGATTTCGTCTTTTGTGAGTTCTTCGAGAACGTCTTGGAGTGCGCCTGTTGTGTGCGCCATCAGCCACAGGTAAAGGCAGGTTGCACCGTATTCTGTGGCTACGCGGTGTAAGCCGTGGCGATAGAGGTCTTCTTGGGGGTCATTTGTGGGGAGATAGCCTCTGACTATGCGATGTTTGGGGGTGATTTTCTCCCCTGTTAATTGGGTGTAAATTTTGATTAGTGCGGGTGTGTGTTGACGTTCTTCTTTTTCCCATAAACCAAGTTCTTGGAGTTCGCCACCTCCATCGACTGTTCCACCGACAAACCGCGCCATCTGGGGATGTAACTTCTCTAAATATTGCCGACTGGTTTGGGTGTAGCCTCGAATGGGAGATTCTGTGTCCATTGCACCTATCAATATAGATAAAAATACTTCTGGTTCTATGCCGATAATTTGTTTGCGGTTAATGGCTTGCCAGTCAATTGGTTTCCAAGGACGCGCTTGGGGATTGGCAAATTGTATCGGTAAATCTTGTAGGCGATCGTGTAGTATTTCGACTGCAATATATTTATCTATCAGGGAGCGAATACGGCGCTGTGTTTGCCAGTAGTGAGGATGAGCATAGCTTTGTGCCGCCGATGCTTCTAGCTGTGGGCTGGTGGTATCAAGCATAATTTTTATACTATGACTTCTATGCCCAATAGCCTAAGCGATCGCACTTTCTTTTGTCAGTCGGCTGAAGTCGGCAGTTTTATGACGAGATAGTAGGAATGGTCAGGAAAAAGCCGGATTTTGATTGTACTGATTTGATACTGAGAATAGGCTAGCCAAAAAAAACTCTTGACGAGTTGCGCTCTGCACTCTACTTTCAGATTGGTAATTTAACCACATCTATCATTGCATTCATTGCTAGGCGAAAGTATATTCTTGAGGCTTTATCTGTTGCCGGATTTTAGAGAATTGGTATTATGGCTTACGCCACGCTGCGCTATCGGAAATATGTGTACACTGTTTGCCAAGGAGGAAAATCCCCAGGTAGCGATCTCCATCTCACTCCTTCTAGCAGCAGGACATAGAAGATCGCTATATGCCATCCAAATCTACCAGAAAGGCTATTTATGTTCATGACATTGATTTCTGCATTTTTCCTTGGGTTAGTTGCGGGACTGCGAGCGTTGACAGCCCCTGCTGCTTTATTTCTGGCACGCGGCGGCATTATCGGGATCGTTCTGGCTGTACTGGCAGTGGCTGAGTTGATTGGCGATATGCTGCCGCAAATTCCCTCTCGCACCAGTCCCCCTGCGTTGATTGCTCGGATTCTCAGTGGTGGCATTGTGGGATGGCTAGTCACCGGAGCAAACAGCAGTTTTGCACCTGTTGGAGCACTCTTTGGCGTTGTAGGTGCAGTGGTCGGTGCGTATGGGGGTCGGGCGGTGCGGATAGCCGCTATTGAACGGATTGGTGCAGTTCCTGCTGCCCTTGCTGAGGATGTTGTCGCGATCGCTCTGGCTGCCTTTATCGTTACCCGTTGATATCACGAAGTTTGTAAGCTCTAAGTTAAATTGAAGAATGAACACAACTGATTAATATCAAGTCCGGCTAATTAGTTATAATTCCCGAATCTATACAGAAAGCCCGAAAAACCCTCCCCTCTGCACCTCTGCCCCTCGGTCACTGAGCGACTTGCCTTGAGCTTGTCCTGAGCGTAGTCGAAGGGCGAAGGCGAAAGAAGCCGAAGTGCTGCCCCTCTGCGCTCTCAATGATAAGTCTTTAACCGAACACGATATAAAAGGTAGATAAGCTACCTGAGCGAGCAATCAGGTCATCAAAAGAAAACTGCTGAAATCAGTTATGTATCAACTAATCTAGTAGCAATTGATCGATCAGTTACCGATCGCGGATACAGTTATCTTGACAGTCCAAACCAGATACAGATTGGGAAACTCTCACAATTTACTCAGAAGCCACATGAGCACAATCACGACTAAGGATGGTACGCAAATCTATTACAAGGACTGGGGCATAGGACAGCCCATTGTCTTCAGCCACGGCTGGCCACTGAGCGCGGATGCTTGGGAATCGCAGATGTTTTTTCTCGCCTCACACGGCTACCGCTGCATCGCCCACGATCGCCGAGGTCATGGCCGGTCGAGCCAACCGTGGCACGGCAATGACATGGATACCTACGCCGACGATCTGGCGGAGCTTTTTGAGGCGCTGGATATTCAGGATGCGGTCATGATCGGACACTCTACAGGCGGTGGTGAAGTGGCGCGCTTCATTGGACGGCATGGCACCAAGCGTGTTTCCAAAGCTGTGCTGATAGGTGCGGTGCCGCCGCTCATGCTCAAGACAGAGGTAAATCCAGGTGGGCTACCCATTGAGGTCTTTGACGGCTTTCGTGCGGCATTTTTGGCTGACCGCTCGCAATTCTTCCTAGATGTAGCCAGTGGCCCGTTCTTTGGCTTCAATCGACCCGATGCCAAAGTCTCCCAAGGGCTAATCTATTCATGGTGGATGCAGGGAATGATGGCTGGCCATAAAAACGCTTATGACTGTATTAAGGCGTTTTCAGAAACAGATTTCACCGAGGATTTGAAGAAGTTCGATGTGCCGACGTTGATCATTCATGGTGATGACGATCAGATCGTGCCAATTGGTGCTTCTGCCCTTTTGTCTGCGAAGCTCATCAAGAATTCGACTTTGAAGATATATCCCGGCGGATCGCATAGTCTGGGCGACACGAGTAAGGAACAGCTCAACGCCGACCTGCTGGAATTCGTCAAATCCTGATGCGGATACACGGATGTGAGATATCACTGTTAAAAATCTGAATGGGTACATTCTTGCAGGCTTGCACCTGTTTCGGATAGATATTTGAAACCCAACAACCACAAGAATCACAGCCATGACAAAACTAGATGGAAAAATCGCAGTCGTTACAGGTGCTTCTAAAGGCATCGGTGCCTCGATCGCCAAACATCTTGCAGCTGAAGGTGCAAGCGTTGTTGTCAACTACGCATCCAGCCAAGAAGGAGCCAATCGTGTGGTTGACGAGATTGTTAGCACGGGCGGCCAAGCGATCGCAGTCCAGGCAAATGTAGCCAAAAAGGCAGAGATCGAACATTTGTTTGCACAGACGCAGCAAGCATTCGGCAAGCTTGATATTTTGGTCAACAATGCGGGAATTTATGAATTTTCCCCACTTGAAGACATCACGGAAGAACACTTCCACAAGCAATTCGATCTGAATGTGCTGGGATTAATCCTCACTTCACAACAAGCCGTCAAGCACTTCGGCTCGGCGGGCGGCAGCATTATCAATATCAGTTCCATCGTTAGCACCCTCGCGCCCGCGAATGCCTCAATCTATAGCGCTACCAAAGCGGCTGTTGATGCCGTCACGAAGTCGCTAGCCAAAGAGTTGGGTTCACGTAACATCCGTGTTAACTCCATCAATCCTGGTATGGTGGACACGGAGGGGACACATACAGCAGGAATTACCGAGAGCGAAGGTCGCCAGCAGACTGAAGCGCAAACACCATTGGGTCGCATTGGACAGCCACAGGACATCGCCCCTGCCGTTGTCTTCCTTGCTTCCTCCGATTCGGGCTGGATCACTGGCGAAACGCTCTACATCACGGGTGGGCTTCGCTAGCTTTAGATGTCATAACTCAATCCAAACCCTACCTCAATGGCAGAGAATTTTTGACTTTGAGTGTGAGAGTTTTATGAAAGCAAACTATCCCCAAGGAGTTTAGCACTGATGGAAACAGCAGATGTCATTGTCATCGGCAGTGGTCAAGGAGGCATTCCACTGGCGGCTGATTTTGCCAATGAGGGACGTAAGGTTGTTTTGTTTGAGCGCGATGCTTTAGGCGGCAGTTGCATCAACTATGGCTGCACTCCCTCTAAAGCATTCTTAGCAGCAGCTCATACAGCAGGTCGAGCAAACCAGGGCAAGAAGTTAGGCATCCACACGGAGGTAGAAGTGGATTTTCCCGCCGTCATGGAACGAGTTCGGGAAATCCGCAGCAGCTTTAATCAGGGGATTCGCCAGCGATTGGAGAGTGCGGGTGTCAAAGTCATTTGTGCCGAAGCTTCTTTTGTGGGTGAACGGACGGTCAAAGGTGGGGATGTTACTCTTCAGGCTCCTCTGGTAATCATTAACACGGGCACATCATCGCTGATTCCTGACATTCCTGGACTTGCAGGAACTCCCTACCTGACCAACCGTAACTTCTTTGACTTGAACACCTTACCAGCCCGTTTATTGGTGATTGGAGGCGGCTATATTGGCTTGGAATTGGGGCAAGGACTAGCGCGTTTGGGCAGTCAGACCCACTTAATTGTCCGGGGCGATCGCGTTCTTGGACAGGAAGAGGCTGATGTTAGTGAGGTGTTAGCAGAAGCATTAAAGCAGGATGGAATTGGACTTCACTTTGGAGTCAATGTGAATCACGTCGCCCACGAGAATAATGTGTTTAAGCTGACCCTGAGCAGTGGCGAACAACTCCAGGGAGAAGCGTTGCTGGTTGTGATTGGACGGAAACCCAATACAGGTGCATTAAATGCAGCGAACAGTGGAATTGAGCTAGATGATAAGGGGTTTGTCAAAATTGATGACCAGTTCCATACCACCTGTTCTGGAGTCTATGCGATCGGGGATGCTGCCAAACAACCTGCCTTTACCCATGTGTCGTGGGAGGACTATCGCCGCTTAAAAGCAATTTTGTGTGGAGAAAACCGGACACGGAGCGATCGCGTCCTTGGGTATGCGGTTTACACAGAACCCCAGGTTGGGCGAGTGGGTATGACCTTAGAACAGGCTCAAAAACAAGGCATCAACGCATGTGCTGTGACGTTACCCATGAGCCAAATTGCGCGTGCGATCGAGTGGGGGCATGACCTCGGATTTTATCGTATGGTAATCGACAGCGACACAGACAAAATCCTGGGAGCAACCCTAGTGGGGTACGAAACTGCTGAACTGGTGCATGTATTTTTATCCCTGATAGAAGCAGGAGCAACCTGGCAGTTATTAGAGCGATCAGTTCACATCCATCCCACCTATGGGGAAGCTTTACCCAGTCTGGCACGGTTGCTGCTTGGAGATAATATGCCAGGGTGTCCGAATATGTGAGGAGGTTTTATTGATGCACAACGTCAGTTGGCATTGATAAGTAGGGTCTGCTCCCTGACTGTCTAATTGGTGTTGTTTACAGGTAAGCTGAAAAAACATCGGTGGTGCATCAGCAAAGTGTAGGATAGCTAATCAAGTTATGCCAACTCCAGGGAGCGATCGCTAACTGGATGCCTAAGCCAGAAAGTCACCTCCCTGACTCGGCTACAAAACCGTGCATGAAACGTTAATTTCACACGGCTCCTCAGTGATTTAGTGGGGTGGCCGCCGAGATATTGAACAAGTTTGGCAACCAGTCTTTACGGTTTGCCCAAATATATTCCAGTAAGAATAAGAGCAAGTTAGGAATAAAATTTTGGTCTTCGTTATCCACAGAAGTATCGTCTGAACAAGGAAGTTCAGCACTGCTAGGTAAAGAGAGGCGAGGGTCGGATTTCACCATAGATAATGATGGTGTTGAGATGACCTAATGATTTTTATTGTATTCGACAATAAGGCTTTATTGTTTGCACTTGTCAGTCAAGTGCAGAAAAGTCTAGGAGAAAATCGGATGTCTTAATATGTACCTAACAACGGCAGCACTTTTTTCTTTAATATCTCAATTAAAGCTGGTTCCATATACTCAAATTCATCTGGTATATCTAAACATATAACTCTTTTATTTTTGAGAAAAGGCTGGAAATTTTTGGCTAATTTCTGTTTATGTAGCTGCTCCATAACAAAAATAATATCAGCCCATTCGATAGCTTCTGAGGAAACTGGAACCTCTGCATAATGGTCTAAACCCGCCGAATCCGTTTCCAATCCTTTATATTCAGCAAATACAACCTCAGCAGTGGGACTACGCAATCTATTTTGACTACAAATAAATAAAATTTTTTTCATGATTATAAAGTCAGAAAAGTCTGGTAAAAAGTCGGATTCATCGAATCTTATCCGAAAGATGGGGCAGAAGAATTGTAGATTAACCTATAGTTCTCAAATTTAGAGGACTTACGGATGAAAACGAAAAATCAAGGGTTTGGACAAGGGTGTAGGGGTGTAAGGGTTTTATACCCCTATATCCTTACACCCAGTCTCAACAGACAACCTTGGTGCGTAAGTTCTAATTTAACTACCCTCGTCGTTGCATAATAATGGACGCTGAAGCAGCATTAGCATGGTTAGACACCATAATTCCTGCTCAGACCGGGGAACGGTTGAGCGATTTGCAAAAAGTTATTGTTGTGCAGGTTTGGTTGGGTAGGAAATATTTGGATATTGCCCGTGCTTATGGTTGTACGGAAGGACACGCTAAGGATGCTGGCTCACATTTATGGAAACTGCTTTCTCAAGTACTGCGGCAGAGGATTACCAAGAGTAATTGTCGCGCTACCTTGGAACGGGTGCTGAGAAAAACTACGGCTATATCTGGTCTAATTGATTACCCAAAAGTAACCCAACAACCTACACCTAAGTTAGAGGATAGCAATTTTTTGGGTAGGGAGGGAGCGATCGCTCACCTGAATACTCTGGTAAATCAAGGCTCGAAGGTGATTGTTATCCAAGGTGAGGGGGGTTTAGGGAAAACTACTCTCGCTCAACAATATCTGCAAACTCAGGGTTTTGAGTTGGTTTTAGAACTGCTGATGGCGAAGGAAACCCAAAATATCACGCCGGCGGAACGGGTAGTGGAGGAATGGCTAAAACAAGATTTTGGGGAAGAACCAGGGGTGGAGTTTGGGGTGACTTTAGGACGACTCAAGCGCCAACTGCACAATCGACGGATTGGGGTGTTAATTGATAATCTGGAACCTGCATTAGATCAACAAGGTGGGTTGATTCCCCTTCACGGCAATTATGTAGAATTGTTGCGGGTTTTGGCTGATGTTCGGGTGCAGTCGGTAACGTTGATTACTAGCCGCGATCGCCTGTGCGAACCTGGGTTAAATGTCCATCATTATCGGCTTCCTGGTTTGGATCAAAGCGCATGGCAAAAGTTTTTTAGTAGCTGTGGATTAACTATCAACTTGCCTACATTGCAACAGATACATCGTACATATGGCGGTAATGCCAAAGCAATGGGGATTCTCTGCGGGGCGATCCTGGAGGATTTCGGCGGTGATATGGCACTTTATTGGCAAGAACATCATGGTGATCCTTTAGCCGCAACTGACTTAAAGAATTTAGCGGTGAGTCAAATTAATCGTTTGCAAGCCCTTGATCCCCAAGCCTACCGCCTGCTTTGCCGTTTGGGATGTTATCGTTACCAAGATATACCCAGTATCCCCTCTCCAGGAGTATTTTGTTTACTTTGGGATGTCCCTGCATCTGAACATCGTCAACTTATTGCTTCCCTGAGAAATCGCTCTTTAGTGGAGTGTCATCAAGGAAAATATTGGCTACATCCAGTAATTCGTGCCGAGGCGATCGCTCGTTTACGCACTAGTGATGAGTGGGAAATAACCAATCACAAAGTTGCTGAATTTTGGACGGCTAGTGTTTCCAGAATCACCATATTTCAAGATGCTTTGCAAGCTCTAGAAGCATATTATCACTATATAGAAATTAATGAATTTGAGTCGGCAGGCAAGGTAATTCTCAAGAGTCGTAATAATCAATGGCAACAGTTTTTACCTTTGGGAAGTACGCTGTATCGGATGGGATTAATTCAGCCGATCATGACTGCTATTAATCAAGTCGTCAAGAATATTGGACATGACCAAGACTTAAGTGAACTATATAATATCTTGGGTGATTTATATTGGATTACAGGTGATATTATTCAGGCGATCGCCTGTCAAGAAAAAACTATCGATTTGACAACACAAGCGCTGAAATCACTCGTACCGCAACCAGGGAATAAACATAAAGTCTATTATTTGAGGATGTTAGAGGTAGATTCTCTCTTAAGTATTGGTCTTTATAAAATAGATTTGTGGGAACTAGAAGAGGCTGCCAAATTATTTCAACAAGTAATTTACCTAGCCCAAAATACAGACCATCATCGCTGGGCAGAAAAAGCGTCTGTATGTTTAGCCTTAGTCAATTCATACTTAGGCTTATATGATGCCGCTTATTTATTAGCAGATGTAGCTTACCAAAATATTAAAAACGAAGAAATTCTAGAAACAGGAAGATTCGCTTACTTCATGCAAATCTTGGGTCAAACTTATGTGAACTTAGGAGAATTTACCAAAGCAAAGGAAATGTTTCATCAAGCATTGACCTTTGCGGAAGAAAGCCATTATATGCAGGTAAAAGCAAAAACCCTGAATGGATTAGCAGAAATTCATCGCCAACAAGCAGATTATCCATTAGCCCTTGCATATCATACAGAAGCAATTGAACTTTTAGAGAAAATTGGTGCTAAATGTGACCTAGCCGAAACCTATTTTCAATTAGGTTTAACTTATCAAAAAATGGCAAAATCCGATGCCAGCCAAAAGTATTTTGCTCAAGCAACACATTTATTTACAGAAATCAAAGCCCCCAATCAAGTTGCCAAAATTTCCATAACTGCCAGTTTTTAGACCACCACTTCCCCTAAACCCGCCTTGCAAGCTAAAGTCCACGTCCTGGCTGGCAATCTGCGAAACCTAATGCTTCTGTGTCCAGAAAACTAGCGATCGCCATCTCAATGACTGCTTCAATAGGATACTCAATTTCCGTGGCACGAGCAATCAGAGCATCTCGAATTCGCTCAGGTAGACGCTCTAAAATGACTTCGGCATCAACGGCAGAAAGTTGCTCGTGAAGTTTGGTTGCCATAGCTTCACCTTTCGGTGGGAATTTGGACATTATAAGGCGGTTCAGTAGCTCTCAGGATGATGGCTTCTAACTCTAATAGTAACCCAGGGTTCTCCCAGTAAGAAATTTCTTGCCAGGCAATCCGCACATCTTTATCTTGATACTGATCAAGCCACGCCCAGAGAAAAGCCTTGTGTCCACCACTGAAACGTCCCCGCAAACTCTTTGTTTTACCGATGTAAAGCAACCCATCATTTTTGTGTCTGATTGCATAGATACCGGGACGAGGAGGAATATCGTTAAATTCACGGTTCAATGGCTGGCATTGTTCAAACGGAGTAAAGGCGATTACATCTAGGATTCTCCGAGCTTGAGCTTGCAGTTCAGAGTCTTTCGTTGCCATGAAAACAAAGAGGCTAATTACACAGGATTTATGTTCCCACAAATTTTGTCCCAGCCTAAATATTGAGCGCCATCATTTAATTGAACATGAACAAATATTGATAACAAAATTTGCTGAACTTTAAGATTCATGTAATTTGCCAAGCCTGGAGTTGTTTCCTTGACAACCTGAATCATAATCAGGAAGTAGTTTTGAGCGAATCGCCACATCTAAAGACCCGAAACACCCCACTTCATGGCGGCTACAAGTTTTGGGACAATCAGCATCAACAAACTAATCAAGCACTTATAGTCCCGTTTTCACTGTTATTTAACTTTACAAGGGAGTAAAACATAATGAAATTGGCTTACTGGATGTATGCAGGCCCAGCCCACATTGGCACTTTGCGAGTCGCAACTTCATTTAAAAACGTCCATGCTATTATGCACGCGCCTCTAGGCGATGACTACTTTAACGTTATGCGCTCAATGCTGTCGCGGGAGCGGGACTTCACACCAGTAACAACCAGCGTGGTTGACCGCCATGTTTTAGCCCGTGGTTCTCAAGAAAAGGTGGTAGAAAACATCACCCGCAAAGATGCAGAGGAACACCCAGATTTAATTGTCTTAACTCCCACCTGTACCTCCAGTATTTTGCAAGAAGACTTGGAAAACTTTGTCGAACGCGCCCAATTGGATGCGAAAGGGGACGTATTACTGGCGGATGTGAACCACTATCGGGTGAACGAACTGCAAGCAGGCGATCGCACTCTCCACCAAATTGTTCAATACTATATTGAAAAAGCCCGCAAAAAAGGCGAACTCCCAGAAGGGAAAACAGCCAAGCCCTCAGTTAACATTATCGGCATTTCTACCCTGGGGTTCCACAATAACCACGACTGCACCGAACTCAAAAGGCTAATGGCTGATTTGGGAATTGAGGTCAACGCGGTCATTCCTGAAGGCGCTTCCGTCCACGAGTTGAAGAATTTACCCAGAGCTTGGTTTAACCTCGTTCCTTACCGGGAATTGGGTTTAATGACAGCTAGTTACCTGGAAAAAGAATTTGGCACACCTTGTATAGATATTGTGCCAATGGGTGTAGTAGAAACTGCCCGATGTATCCGTAAAATTCAGGAAGTGATTAACGCTCAAGGTGCTGATGTTAATTACGAAGAGTATATCAACGAGCAAACCTTGTATGTATCCCAAGCTGCCTGGTTCTCCCGTTCCATCGACTGTCAAAACCTGACTGGGAAAAAAGCAGTGGTTTTTGGCGACAACACCCACGCCGCCGCCTTGACAAAGATTTTGTCCCGCGAAATGGGGATTCACGTTGTTTGGGCGGGAACCTACTGCAAGTATGATGCTGATTGGTTCCGCGAACAAGTAAGCGAGTATTGCGATGAAGTACTGATTACGGAAGATCATGGGGAAATTGGGGATGCGATCGCCCGTGTTGAACCCTCCGCCATCTTCGGTACACAAATGGAACGCCACGTTGGTAAGCGTTTAGATATTCCTTGTGGTGTGATTGCTGCACCCATTCACGTACAAAACTTCCCCATCGGTTACAAACCATTCTTGGGTTATGAAGGAACCAATCAAATCACAGATTTAATCTACAATTCCTTTACTTTAGGTATGGAAGACCACCTATTAGAAATATTTGGTGGACATGATACCAAGGAAGTAATTACTAAAGGTATTTCTGCTGAATCTGACCTGAGTTGGACAAAAGACGGCTTGGCAGAACTGAACAAAATCCCTGGTTTCGTGCGGGGAAAAGTCAAGCGGAATACAGAAAAATTTGCACGCGATCGCGGTTTTAAAGATATCTCAGCAGAGGTGTTATACGCAGCCAAGGAAGCAGTAGGAGCATAGTAGAAACTGGGTAATGGGTAATGGGTAATGGGTAATGCCGAATCAGAATTTCTTCTCCTGCCTCCTTCCTTTTACCTACTGCCCCTACCCATAGCTAGATGCAAACAACTAATATTTATCGTTAGTTATATTTTGTAGGTTAATATTTTCTGTATCTTGAGAGATATTGCATTGTTATTTGAGAAAACCCATACTCAATAAGACTTATGGAGTGCATACTACAAGATATATATATTAATTGTGAGTTGTTTGCCCGATGTCAAATGTGGATCAAGTCAACTATGAACTTGCTGATGAAGTAACAGCTTTACGACAACGTATAGCTGAATTAGAACAACTAGAAAAACAGTATCAGTATAAGCAAGTAGAACTTGAACGGCGTATAGAAGATTTGCAAGCAAAACTAAGAACACCAAATATAGCCAACGTTGACATCGAAAGGCATCCAGAACCTGTTACTTTGCAGCGACTCCAGCAAGAAATTTCTCAAAGACAACAGGTAGACGCAGCTTTAACAGAAAGTGAAGAAAGGTGGAGGCTGGCTTTAGATGCTGCTAATTTGGGTTTTTGGGATTGGAATGTCCTGACTGAAAAAGTGGTCTGGTCGGAAAATCACGAGCTGCTGTTTGGTCTAGTTCCGGGTAGTTTTGATGGCGCTTATGAGACTTTTTTATGCTGTGTTCATCCCGAAGATAGGGAATCTGTCATGCAGGTTATTAGTGCTTGCTTAAACAACAAGACTGATTACTATGATGAATTTCGTATTGTTTGGCCGGAAAAAAGCATACATTGGATTGCAGCTAAAGGTAGATTTTTCTATAACGAGCAAGGACAGCCAGTACGGATGATTGGGGTTTGCATGGATATTACCGAAAGCAAACGCTCAGAAGAAAATACTCGACAACTAGCAACCCAAGTTCAAGAACAAGCAAATATCTTAAATGCCATCCTCGCTACATCCGTTGATCATATTTATATCCTCAATCGCACCGGACACTATCAGTATGTAAGTTATGGTGGTGCTGCTGTTTTGGGTCTTCATCCACAGCAGATGATTGGTAAAACTGTACAAGAAATTGATTTACCTCAAGAATTAATAGACAAGATGAATGGTCAATTCCTAACGGTCATGAAAGTTGGGGAACCAATCAAAGACGAATGTGAATATGTAGCGGAAGATGGTAAACATTATTATGAATATATTTTGACACCGTTACGCAACGTTAACCACAGTATTGAAGGTGTGATTACAGTCTCGCGCGATATGACCGAACACAAACGCGCTGAACAATCTATCCGCAATAGTGAAGCCAGATTCCGCCGTTTGTTTGAGTCTAACTTGATTGGGGTAGCTTTTTGGAATGTGGATGGTTTTATTACCGATGCTAATGATGCTTATTTACAAATAGTTGGCTACACCCGTGAAGAATTTGACACCTTAGGCAAAATTAATTGGCGAGAACTCACCCCTCCAGATTGTGAACATTTGGACACTCGCGCGATCGCTGAAGTCAAAGCCAATGGAATTTCTCGCATTTACGAAAAGCAATACATTCAACGCAACGGTAGGCGGGTGTCCATTGTGCTGGGAATAGCTTTACTTGATGACTCTGATGAGCAAGGTGTGGCTTTTGTCCTAGATATTAGCGAACGCAAGTTGGCAGAACAACAACGCGATCGCCTATTATGTGCTGAGAGAATAGCCCGTAAAGATGCAGAAATCGCTAACCGTATCAAAGATGAGTTTTTGGCGGTTCTCTCCCATGAACTACGTACCCCCCTCAACCCCATTTTAGGCTGGTCAAAATTACTGCGCTCTCGTCAGTTTGATGCTGCAACTACAGACCGCGCTTTAGAAACTATTGAACGCAACGCTACACTACAAACGCAGTTAATTGAAGATTTATTAGATGTTTCCCGTATCCTTCAAGGAAAATTAAGCCTCAATGTTTGTCCTGTAAGTTTGCCAATTGTCATTGGAGCAGCAATTGATACTGTGCGGCTAGCAGCAGAAGCAAAAGAAATTAAAATTCAAAATGTCTTTGACCCTGAATTGGGTCAAGTTATGGGTGATGCCAATCGTCTACAACAAGTAGTCTGGAATCTTCTTTCTAACGCAGTTAAATTTACATCCCCTGGTGGTACAGTAGAAATCCATCTCAAAGCCGTTAATGATCAAGCACAAATTCAAGTAATTGATACGGGTAAAGGAATTACACCAGAGTTTTTACCTTATGTGTTCGATTACTTCCGTCAGGCTGATGGCACGACGACACGCAAATTTGGTGGCTTAGGTTTAGGACTAGCAATTGTGCGTCAAGTCGTAGAACTGCATGGTGGTACAGTTCAGGCCACAAGTCCAGGGGAAGGATTAGGGGCTACTTTTACGGTTAATTTACCACTCTCACCCAAACATGAAGCAATGAACCATGAGGATAAAAATCCTGTATCAGCTAACTTTCAACCCGCCACTCTTTCAGGCGTGAGAGTTTTGATTGTAGATGATGAACCAGACATCCGCGACTTAGTTACCTTTATTCTGGAAGATTATGATGTAGAAGTTATCGCTGTCTCATCGGCACAAGAAGCCCTAGAAGCCCTATCCCAATCTCTACCAGATATTATAGTTAGTGATATTGGAATGCCAGATGTAGACGGTTATATGCTGATGCGTCAACTCAGACAACGATCGCCTCAAGAGGGAGGGAATCTGCCGGCGATCGCCCTGACAGCTTACGCCGGAGAAATGAATCAGCAGCAAGCCCTAGCTGCCGGATTCCAACTACATATATCTAAGCCCGTAGATCCAGATGCTTTAATTGAGGCGATCGGTAATTTGGTCAATAATCAATAAGTGCGTGAATGCAACTTCTGGTTATCTATTATTCAAATGGGCGATATCAAAACACTAATTATTGACAACTACGACTCTTATACTTTTAATCTCTACCAGATGATTGCTGAAGTCAACGGAGAGTTGCCCCTTGTTATTCATAATGACAAATTAGACTGGTACGAATTAAAACAACTTGTTTTTGATAATATAGTTATTTCTCCTGGGCCTGGTCGTCCTGAAAACCTAAAAGATTTTGGTATTTGTCAACAGATACTACAAAACTATTTAGATGTTCCCTTACTTGGTGTTTGCCTTGGTCATCAAGGAATTGGTCATTATTATGGTGGTAAGGTAATCCACGCACCAGAACCTCAACATGGTCGATTGAGCGATGTTTATCACAGTGGTGGTGATTTATTCCAAGAAATTCCTACACCTTTCTCTGTTGTTCGTTATCATTCTTTGCTAGTTGCTGAAGAATTGCCCAGTTGTTTAGAAAAAGTAGCATGGACTGAAGACGGGTTGGTGATGGGGTTGCGTCATCGTCATTTGCCATTGTGGGGGGTGCAGTTTCATCCAGAATCTATCTGTAGCGAGTATGGATATAAACTTCTGGAAAACTTCCAAGGTATTACTGAAGAATTCATCCGCCAAAATGGTAGACATCGCCCCAAATTAGAAGGCAAAATTTTCTCTATTTCTCCTAACTCACCTACTCCAGCGCCACCCCAAGAATTTACTGTTTGTAGTCGAAAATTAGATTATTACCCCGATACAGAACAAGCATTTGTCCACCTTTTTGGTGAAGATCCTCATGCTTTTTGGCTTGATAGTAGCTTTGTAGAACCAGGATTATCCCGTTTCTCTTTTATGGGGGGAAGCGGGGGGAAAAACAGTTTACTCGTTTCTTACTGCACCCAATCTCAAGAACTGACGATTACACAATCGGGTGAGGTGACACGCACTCAAGAGAGTATTTTTGACTATCTCAAACGAGAAATTAATCGTCGCCGTTGCCCATCTGATGAGCTACCCTTTGATTTCAATTGTGGTTTTGTGGGCTACTTTGGTTATGAACTTAAGGCAGAATCCGGGTCTGGGTTAGAACATCCCTCATCATGTCCCGATGCTATCTTGCTTTTAAGCGATCGCCTGATTGCTTTTGACCACCAAGAGCAAACCACTTACTTAGTTTACCTCGCCCCTGTGGGTGAAACTGCACCAGCTAAAGATTGGTTTGAGATAACTGAGAAACGTCTGCGGACACTCCCACCTCTTCCTCCCCTCGTCCCTAGTACTACATCTCACCCCGTTACTTTCCGTTTAAGTCGGTCATACCAGACATACAAAGATGATATTTCCAGGTGTCTCAAAGAAATTCGTGAGGGGGAAACTTACCAAGTCTGCCTGACTAATCAATTACGCACAGACACAACTACTGATCCACTGACATTTTATCGCCGATTACGCCAAGTTAATCCGGCTCCCTACTCTGCTTTTCTACGCTTTGGGGAGATGGCGATCGCCTGTTCTTCCCCGGAGCGATTTCTGCAAATTGACCGTCAAGGCTGGGTAGAAACCAAGCCGATCAAAGGTACTGTACGCCGGGGAGAGACTCCCGAAGAAGATTTTTTACTCCGGGAGAGTTTGCGTAGCAGCGAAAAAGAACAAGCTGAAAACTTGATGATTGTTGATTTATTACGCAACGATTTAGGGCGAGTTTGTCAAGTCGGGAGTATCCATGTTCCCAAATTAATGGATGTAGAAAGTTACGCGACGGTGCATCAACTTGTCAGTACTATCCGTGGTTTCTTATCCCCCGACATGGACGCAACCGACTGCATCCGGATGGCATTTCCCGGCGGCTCTATGACAGGTGCGCCTAAACTGAGAACTATGGAGATTATTGATCAACTTGAGCAAGAGGCGCGGGGAGTTTATTCTGGGGCGATCGGTTTTTTGGGTGTAAACGGTGCAGCCGACTTGAATATTGTCATTCGTACCGCCGTGCTGACACCAAATCAAACTTCTATAGGGATTGGGGGTGGGATTGTCGCACTCTCTGAGGTGGAAATGGAATTTCAGGAAACTATCCTCAAAGCTGATGCTTTAATTCAGGCGATGCTCTTAACTGTTCACGGAGAATATCATCCCAGTCTCTACCGCATTTTAGGAATGCCAACAGAGGTTTTCTGTTGAGACTAGATATAAGGGTTTTCACTGATTTAAATTTCCAGACTTGCTGCTAAATTTCTTTGAGGTTTTCCTATGCCAATTTATGTTTACTGGGGTGAGGATGACTTTGCGATCGCCAAAGCAGTGACAACTTTACGCGATCGCGTCCTTGATCCTCTGTGGACTAGTTTTAATTACACTAGTTTTCCCCCAGAAGACAGCGAAGCACCTATCCAGGCGTTAAACCAAGTTATGACACCGGTTTTTGGCGCTGGGGGAAGGTTAGTGTGGCTGATGAATACTAACCTCTTACAAAATTGTCCTGAGAATGTATTGGCGGAACTGACGCGCACTTTATCAGTAATTCCCGAAAATTCTTTTTTATTGCTTACCTGTCGTAATAAACCAGATGAACGCTTAAAATCCACAAAATTACTGAAGCAATCCGCCACTGAATTTCGAGAATTTCCCCTCATTCCACCGTGGAAGACGGAGTTACTGATCCAAGCTGTGAATCAAGCTGCTCAAACTGTAGGAGTAAAACTTACACCAAAATCAGCCGAACTTTTAGCAGAAGCTGTAGGTAATGATACACGGCTGCTTTACAATGAGATGGAGAAATTACGCCTGTACGCTGAGGATAACAATCGGCCTATTGAAGAAAATACTGTTACTCGGTTAGTCAGAAATACAACCCAAAATAGCTTACAACTAGCCGCAGCAATTAGAGTGGGCGACACAGCTAAAGCTTTGACTATTTTGGCTGATCTCATCAATGCTGCTGAACCAGAATTGCGGATAATAGCCACCTTAATTGGTCAATTTCGCACTTGGTTATGGGTGAAACTGATGGTAGAAAGTGGAGAACGCAATCCCCAGGCGATCGCCCAAGCTGCTGAAATCGGTAACCCTAAACGTATCTACTTTCTCCAGCAAGAAGTCCAATCACTTTCTCTCAGGCAATTAATTTCTTGTCTACCATTATTACTAGAGTTGGAGGTTACTGTTAAACAAGGCCGGGCTGAGATATCAATACTTCAAATTAAAATCATAGAACTCTGTCAACTATGCCAACGCATCTAAAAAAATATTTTCATAGATGCTATGAGTTGCCGGAACTTATCACTCACAAAATAAATCAAAGTTACTAATATATCCTTGCTGTCTTTCTGTGTCAGACCTGATGAAGATGATAAATCAACCTTTTTACCGACGAACTAGTATGCAAAATTTACTTGTCAAAACTTTGTTTTTTGGCATTTTCACTAGTACTAGTTTGTTTATCAGTACTGTGAGCTTAAAAGCTAATGCTCAAAATCAATCCTTTAATAATACGGAAATTACTGGTTATGCTCAAGCTGTATTAGCAATGGAGCCAGCACGTCAACAAGCCTTTGGAGAAATTAAAAGAATTGTCGGTGATAGAGATGTTCCCAAGATTGTTTGTAATGAGCCAAATAGTATGAATGCTCTACCAGGTAAGGCTAGAGATATTGCTGTAAATTACTGTAATCATTCTCAAAAAATTGTTAGCGATTACGGTCTGACTATAGACCAATTTAATAGAATAACCCTGGAAATCCAAAGTAATAACAACTTAAAACGGCAGGTTTACAATACATTAATCCGCCTACAAAAAAATACTAACTCTCAATAGTTAAAACTATCATTTCACTTTGTCCTATTATCTTGGCGTAAATATTCTAAGTTACTATAAGGACGACAGTAAAACAATTTTATTCTAGTAGATGTTTTTGGCGGAAAATAAATTTTAAATTATAGTGGCATGACCGAGTTGAAATATTGCATTATAATTTGATTTGCTCATAGGCATCTTACTTCTTCTCGGCGGGCAAGATGCTCATCTCATAACAGTTTTATTGATGTACGTGATTTGTACTATATCAATATGCTGGAAGATATCTAACAAAAACATGATACTACTAAAATTTATTACTGAAATGAAGATTACTTGAATATTGACACTGCAAAAACCTTAATTCATAAGTAAAAAATTGGATAAAATAATTTTACTTATGAATTAAGATTTTCATTGATTCATTGGTGAACTGCTAGGAATGCCTGGCGTTTAGCGTGAATATTCTTCATGTGTTTCTTGACAGTATTGATAGTAATGTAAAGCTGGGTAGCAATTTCTTTATAGCTATTATGAGAGCGATAAAGTCGCCAGATTTCAGCTTCTCTAGGGGTGAGATCGTATTTCCTGATTTCGGCTAATGCTGCGCTTTTTAAAGATTCATACTGATTTTCAATAGTTACTAATAAACAAGATGTGATGAACTGTTCTAGCTTAATTAATCTGACGCGAACTCTCAATGTATTTGATTTGTCGAGCATAATCTCATCAGATAAAATAATATTTTTTTCAGGATATAAATTATGAGTATTGAGCAAGAGTTGGCACAATTTCCAAATCATCGGCGGAATAAGGTTAGAATCAAGACTACCTTGACTTAGCTGGCAACATAAATCATAAGCTGAAGCATTGGCATGAACTATTTCTCCGGCATTAGTGACAATAAGAATGCCATCTTCTAGTCTTTCCATGACTTCTTGTAAAAAGTTGGCTTTCGTTTCTTTTGATGAAACTTCTATTTGCTCCGATGTCTTTGCGAAAGTCATCATAGATTTTTCTCAATTTTCGTAAAGGAAAAGAGTTGATAGAGTCGGCAAGAATAAATTGAAAAGTGTGAACTAATGTAAAATTATTGTAATTAGGTTGATAGTAAGAATCTGCATCCTCAAATAAGGACTTATCACTCAGTTTTTCCATAGATTAACTTTGCTATAAACCTTTATTTTTCTATGCAGTCCTAGCTAAATTTGACAATGTTGTTAATAGTAAGTAGAACGACTTGAAAAACCAACCTATATTAGGTGATGTAAAAATACTAGACTTCAGTGCGTAGTAAGGACTTTATTCCTTGTTTGAGAACTAAATCCCTCACTACAAACATTTAATTATTTACCCTGTTCTACTTATCAATAAAATACAACTGTTCAATTCTCTATTTCGGATATATCTGCCAAAATCGGGTAGTAGGAACCGAGTAAAATTCTTCCTTATCTCCCCATTGTCATAGGGAAGCGACGATTTGTGTCTGTAAGTAACTGCTAAATGTTTGGATAATGGCAAAATTCTGTGACAATAGATGAACAGTAAGCCGGAATATCTACCTATCCAAGCTACTTATGAACCAAAGTTCCCAAAACAGACCATTGCGCCCTAAACCATTGCAATCATCTTTCCAGTGGCTTTATGCTTTTTGGAAATTTTCCCGCCCACACACAATTATTGGCACGAGTCTCAGTGTTTTGGGCTTATATTTAATTTCTATCGCTGTTAGTTCCACAGGTTTTGCCCTAACTCAGATAAACTCCGTTTTAGGAGCATGGCTGGCCTGTGTATGTGGCAATGTTTATATTGTGGGGTTAAATCAATTAGAAGATATTGAAATTGATAAAGTTAATAAACCTCATTTACCTCTAGCGTCAGGGGAATTTAGCCGTAAACAAGGACAGATAATTGTAATTCTGACGGGAATTCTCGCCCTAGCATTAGCTTGGTTAAATGGCCCTTATTTATTTGGTATGGTGGCGGTGAGTTTAGCTATTGGTACAGCCTATTCTTTACCACCAATTCGTTTAAAACAGTTTCCCTTTTGGGCGGCCCTGTGTATTTTTTCAGTACGGGGAACGATTGTCAATTTAGGATTATATCTGCACTTTAGTTGGCTACTACAAAATAAACAGTCAATTCCTCTACCTGTATGGATATTGACGGTTTTTATTTTAATATTTACCTTTGCGATCGCCATCTTTAAAGACATCCCTGATATGGAAGGCGATCGCCTCTACAATATTACCACTCTCACCATCCAACTAGGGCCGCAAGCCGTCTTTAATTTGGCAATGTGGGTATTAACAGTTTGTTACTTGGGTATGGTCATAGTTGGTGTGCTACGGCTAGGTACAATTAACTCAGTGTTTCTGGTCATAACTCATCTCATAATCCTCTGTTGGATGTGGATGCAGAGTTTAGCCGTAGATATACATGATAAAACGGCGATCGCTCAATTCTATCAATTCATTTGGAAGCTATTTTTCTTAGAATATTTAATGTTTCCCATTGCCTGTCTTTTAGCTTAAAACTATGCTCGAACACCTTCAATTAACTGACATTTTGGCAACTGTTGCCGTCCTTGTTAGTATCACATTCCTAATTTATTTCGCCGGGAAAACCTTAGTTACTTCCAACTTCTTTCAGAAAGGAGTTAATCTCTATCAACAAAAAGATTATCCAGGTGCAGAAGCAGCATTCCGCAAAGTTATAGCTATCAACTCTACTAATGATGTAGTCCGCTTGTTTTTGGGAGACGTTTTAAGGGAACAAGGTAAAGTCGCAGAAGCAACAGAATTATTTCAAGAAGTTATTAACCGTAGCCCAAAAAATCCTCAAGGTTACTTACGTTTAGCAACTATTCTTATGCAGCAAGAAAAACAAGCAGAAGCTAAAACCAACTTACAAAAAGCTCAAGAATTATTGCAAAAACAACGTCAACCAGAAACAGCTAAACGGGTTGCTAAATTATTAGAGCAAATGAATACTAAGACAATCTGATGAATGTGACTGATGTCTACGACGATGCTACACCTATGCACTAATCTAAAATCATGACTCAACAAAATGGCAAAGTCTACCTTGTGGGTGCGGGGCCGGGAGATGTGGCATACCTCACAGTGAAAGCTTATAATCTACTGGCTACGGCTCAAGTGTTGGTTTATGATGCCCTAGTTGATGAGCAATTGTTGCAGTGTGTATCACCCGATTGTCTTAAACTAGATGTAGGTAAGCGTGGCGGTAAACCCAGCACACCACAAGCCGATATCAATCATTTACTAGTCAAATACTGCCAAGAAGGTGCATTAGTCGTTAGGTTGAAATCAGGCGACCCGTTTATTTTTGGACGCTGTACCTCTGAAATTGAGGCTTTGAAAGCAGCAGGCTGTAAATTTGAGGTAGTACCAGGAATTTCCTCATCCATAGCCGCGCCTTTATTAGCAGGAATCCCTCTCACTGACCCGGTGATGAGTCGTTGCTTTGCAGTGTTGACAGCCCACGAACCAGAAGTTTTAGACTGGGAGGCGCTGTCAAGGTTAGACACCCTGGTCATACTAATGGGTGGGAAAAACTTAGCAGATATAATTAATGAACTTTTAAGAAGAGGCCAATCGCATCTCACACCCATAGCTATTATTCGCTGGGCAGGAACCCCCAGTCAACAAATCTGGACTGGTCAACTGGGCGATATCCTTGAACAAACAAGGGGTTTATCTCTTTCCCCAGCAGTCATCGTCATTGGTGAAGTTGTCGGACTACGCAAGTACCTACAACCTGAGAAAATATTTCCAGAGAACTCAACTACACCTATGTCCAGCAACCAACCTCTCACTGGAAAAACCATCCTCGTCACCCGTTCATCTGGTCAATCGAGTCAATTTAGCGATCGCCTAACTACACTTGGCGCTACAGTAATAGAAATGCCAGCATTAGAAATAGGCTCCCCTTCTAGTTGGGAGGAATTAGATCAGGCGATCGCTAATTTATCTCAATTCGAGTGGTTAATTCTCACTTCTACCAACGGTGTAGATTATTTCTTTGAAAGACTCAACCTCCAAGGTAAAGATACTCGTGCTTTAGCTGGGGTAAAAATTGCCGTTGTTGGGGAAAAAACCTCCCAAAGCCTCAAACAAAGAGGAATCCAAGCAGATTTTATCCCCCCTAACTTTGTAGCTGATTCTTTAGTAGAGCATTTCCCTGAATCACTACTAAATAAAAAGATTTTATTTCCCAGAGTTGAAAGCGGTGGTAGAGAAATTTTAGTCAAAGAACTATCAGCAAAAGGCGCAGAAGTAATTGAAGTAGCTGCTTATCAATCTTGTTGTCCTAGTAGTATTCCCCCAGCAGCAGAACTAGCCTTAAAAAATCACACAATAGATATCATCACCTTTGCCAGTTCTAAAACTGTGCAATTTTTCCATCAACTTGTAGACAACATATTTCCTCACAATATCCCCAACACTTTAGCAGGAATATGTATTGCTTCCATCGGCCCCCAAACCTCGAAAACTTGTCATACCCTATTAGGTCGAGTAGATGTAGAAGCTGAAGAATATACTTTAGATGGATTAACCCAATCCATCATAAATTGGGCATTAAAAGTTTAAAATCCTCACCAATGACCTAAATATCCTCCGCGTTACTCCGCGCCTACCTCCCATCCCTCCGCGTTTAAAAAAGTTACGAATTGTCACTCCAAACCACATTAAAATAATGGCACAACGCTCACCCCACAGGAGTATCCAGTTGTGCAACCGGACTTAATGGGTTTAGAAATTAGTAAAGGAGAACTGAGACGCTTAACTGGGGTGTCACCAGATAGAGTTCTTCGTCCTGGTATAATCGCTAACCATCAACAGCGCTTAAAATTTTGGCAGAATGAAATCTCGTTAGTATTTGTAATATCTGTAGTCATTGTTGGCTTAATTTACAGCTTGATTATTTTGCCAACAGTTGGTTCAGCAATTTCGTTAGGTATAATTTTATTCATTATAGTTGCAGTAGTGCTGTTACTTGGGCGATCGCTCTGGCAACGTCTCCAAACCCCAAAGGTACTTATAAAGTTTTTAGATGCAGTTGACCAATATCACGCCTTAATCGTAGCGGTGGATGTAAACGACCAGTTGGCAGTGTCTGGAGATTTAGATAATAGCCTGGATGATAGAGAACAAGTTATCACCACCCTGCAACTGTTACGAGAAGATTTAGTCCAAGCTTTGAAAACAGCGCGGCTTTTGCGGGATAATAAAAAACTGCTTGCTAATCAACAAGAGCTATTTGTCAATAATGTCACCAATATTCAAGCCATTAAAGAAAATACTCAGGCTAGCGAATATGGTCAAATTATCAATCAATTATTGCAGATTGATCTTGAGGTACAAGCAGAATTGAGAAAACTACAATCTCAGTGCTGAGTAATGAGCAAGTCAACAGTCATTCATTACTGATGTATTTGCTACAAGACCCTTATCACCTTGCTTTTAACTTAGCACTCTTAACTCCGCATCCACCCACTCTTCATTATGAGCAACAAACCAAAAATAATTGTCTTGGATGATGACCCTACAGGTTCTCAAACAGTCCATAGCTGTTTGCTGTTGATGCGTTGGGATGTGGAGACTTTACGCACAGGCTTGCGGGATGATGCACCGATTTTTTTTATCCTCACCAATACTAGAGCCTTACCGCCAGAATCAGCCGCATCGGTGACAAGAGAAGTTTGTCAAAACTTGAAGGTAGCGCTGGCTGCTGAAGCCGTGAATGACTTTCTCATTGTCAGCCGTTCTGATTCTACCTTGCGCGGACATTATCCCATTGAAACCGATGCGATCGCTCAAGAACTAGGATCATTTGATGCTCATTTTCTTGTCCCTGCTTTTTTTGAAGGGGGACGCATTACCCGTGACAGCATACATTACCTAACTATTGATGGTGTACCTACCCCAGTTCACGAAACTGAATTTGCTCGTGATTCTGTATTCGCCTACCATCACAGCTACTTACCTAAGTATGTGG
This sequence comes from Trichormus variabilis 0441, assembly GCF_009856605.1. Classification (NCBI taxonomy): domain Bacteria; kingdom Bacillati; phylum Cyanobacteriota; class Cyanophyceae; order Nostocales; family Nostocaceae; genus Trichormus; species Trichormus variabilis. Next base: position 5,622,714 of record NZ_CP047242.1, read on the forward strand.
AAGAAAAAACTCAAGGCGGTATTAATGCGGAGTCCGTAGAACGATTCTTACTAAGTGACATTCGTACTGGAAGCTTAGAACGCTTACTCAAGCTTACAGATAATCAGTGCGCTGTGGTGGATGGAGAAACTCAAGCGGATCTCAACCGTTTTGCTGTAGATGTATTAGCAGCAGCTAGTCAGGGGAAACGTTTTTTATTCCGCAGTGCTGCCAGTATTTTAACCGCCTTGGCTGCCTTACCACCCCAACCCATCGCTGCCGAAAATATGGCTGAGTATGTGCGAAAAGGTAAACCAGGAGCCGTAATAGTCGGTTCTCATGTCAAAAAGACAACGCAACAGCTAGAAGCGCTGTTACAAGTTGCGGGAACAGTGGGAATTGAAGTCAATGTGTCACGATTACTTGATGATCAGGTAGATGCAGCTGATATACTGTTATCTCAAATTAAAACAAGTGTCGAGGAAGTACACGAATCTGGTAAAACACCGGTAGTTTATACGAGTCGTCAAGAACTCACATTTAAGGATGTTAAAACCCGGTTGGATTTTGGCATCAAAGTATCAAGTTTATTAATGGATATTGTCCGCAATTTACCCCCTGACATTGGATTTCTCATCAGTAAGGGGGGAATTACTTCTAATGATGTATTAAGTACTGGATTAGCTTTAACTTCTGCTCGCTTACTTGGTCAAATTTTACCTGGTTGTTCGATGGTGCTAACATCGTCTAACCATCCTCAATTTCCCGATTTACCAGTAGTGTTATTTCCAGGGAACGTTGGTGATACTAACGCCTTGGGAAAAATTTATCAAAGATTAACTAAAAATACTTAAGTGAGGATGTTGTTGTAATTAGCAACTAGTTTAATATTGGTAATTACCGGGTCTGTCCCTCGTCTTTTGGCTGGTACTGCATGACTTCTGATTCTGCCATCCCCAATTTAGGGTCAAATTCTGCATTTTCGGATGCAGAGTCTAATTCTACCGTTGTCAATCCCAAGTCAAATTCTGTGTCTCCTGATGCAGAATCTAACTCGGTAATTCCTGATGCGGAACTAAATTCTGTTCTTCAGTACTTAAAGTTAAATGCTGAAGTTACTAATGTCGAGTCCGATGCGCCAATGGTGGATGAGCAGGTCAATTCTGCACCTGCTGAGATAAACTTACCCGACCTCGACTTAGATTTAGAACCAACTTCTCAGGCGACAGATGTAAACTCTGACTCTGGTTGGTTGAGTCTGAATGCTCCTGAGTCAGTGGTGGATAATACAGTTAAAAATAACATCCAAGTACAATTAAAAACAGAGGCTGGACGACTATTAGTAGTTTTACCTACTGAATTACAAGTACCTGCAACCGAATTTACTTGGTCTGATATTTGGCAACAATTAAAGTTCCGTTTAAATGCAGGCGATCGCCTCCGTACCCGGAACACAACGGTACATTTAGTAGCATACGATCGCCTATTAGATGGTAGGCAACTGCAACAACTCGCGGAAACCTTCAACGAAGTGCAACTGCAACTCAAATCTGTGGCTACCAGTAGGCGACAAACAGCGATCGCTGCGGTCACATCCGGTTATTCTGTAGAACAATTACAACCAGAAACCGTCCTCAGTTCGGAACCAAAAGCAACTTCCACACCCCAAGCCGACGCTCTGTATCTGGAAATGACCATCCGTTCTGGTGTGGAAATTCGTCACCCAGGTACAGTAATTTTATTGGGAGATATCAATCCAGGTGGTATCGTAGTGGCAGATGGCGACATTCTGGTGTGGGGTCGTCTGCGGGGAATCGCTCATGCTGGGGCTGCGGGTAATCGTGATTGTCTCATCATGTCCTTGCAAATGGAACCAACCCAATTGCGTATCGCTGATGCTGTAGCTAGAGCGCCAGAAAAATCACCGACGCAATTTTTCCCTGAAGTAGCACATATTACTTCTCAAGGAATACGCATCGTCAGAGCTACTGATTTTTCCAGAAACCAAATAAGTAAGATCAATCAGACACCATAAATATTTAAGATATTTGTCTAACCATAAATCCAGCACATAGTTATCATGACTCGCATTATTGTAATTACCTCCGGTAAAGGAGGGGTGGGTAAAACTACAGTTTCGGCAAACTTGGGGATGGCCTTAGCCAAAATGGGTCGTCAAGTCGCCCTAGTAGATGCGGATTTTGGTCTAAGGAATTTGGATTTGCTACTAGGGCTAGAAAATCGCATTGTCTATACGGCAGTGGAAGTTCTTTCTAGAGAATGTCGCTTAGAACAAGCATTAGTCAAAGATAAGCGCCAGCCTAACCTCGTCCTCTTACCAGCAGCCCAAAACCGGACAAAAGATGCAGTAACGCCCGAACAGATGAAGTTATTGGTGAACGCCCTGGCGCAAAAGTACCAGTATGTGATCATCGATAGCCCAGCTGGTATTGAAAACGGCTTTAAAAATGCGATCGCCCCAGCAAAAGAAGCTCTCATTGTCACCACCCCAGAAATTTCCGCCGTGCGTGATGCTGATAGGGTCGTTGGCTTACTCGAAGCCCAAGGCGTTAAGCGCGTTCACTTGATTATTAACCGGATCAGACCAGCAATGGTTCGGGCAAATGATATGATGTCTGTTCAAGATGTTCAGGAACTTCTGGCAATACCCTTGATTGGGGTACTTCCTGATGATGAGCGTGTTATTGTCTCCACCAATCGCGGCGAACCTCTGGTATTAGGAGATACTCCTTCCCTAGCCGCCGTAGCCGTTGAAAATATTGCTCGCAGATTGGAAGGAGATACAGTTGAATTTCTCGACCTTGACGCACCCCACGATAGCATCTTCGCTCGTTTGCGGAGGTTGTTATGGACTAAGATTGTGTAACCTACTTTCCAATCTCTGCATACTTAATTGGCAATGATCCTCGAATTATTAGACAAACTTTTTTTACGTACTCCCGACACCAGTCGTTCTCACGTCAAACGTCGTCTACAATTGGTGATCGCTCATGACCGCGCCGGCTTAGATCCCGAAACTCTAGAAAAAATGCGGAAAGAGATTTTAGATATCGTCTGCCGCTATGTAGAAGTAGAATCAGACGGTCTAGAGTTTGCCTTAGAAAGCAATCAAAGAACAACCGCCTTAATTGCTAATTTACCTATTCGTCGGGTGAAACCAGAGTTACCCGCCTTCGACGAAACATCACAGTAGATGTACTGTTTCTATGATTGATGAACGAGTTTGTCAATTGACAATATATCGTTAGATTATGCTGCTCAATAATTTATACCCAACAATGGTTTTAGGTGATTCCCCGAAAACCATAATATATACCTAAACTACATTTGGCATCACTAGGATTATTAACCATGCCCCTTGGCAAAAAAATTCCCGTCATCAACAGTAGTGACAACGGGAATTCGTTATATTTGCTGCCTACTAGCGAGAAGCCACTTGTGGCCCCGCCCAGACTTGTGTCAGCTTATCACCATAAGTAATTGGTTGGTCTGCATCCGTTGTAGCTGCTGTTTTACCATCAATAGCAACTTTTACTAAAGGCCATTCTTCCTCGCCCATTTCGCCAGCACGGAAGATTACATGATCTGGGTCGTTTTTACTCCAACCTAATAACACAGCGATTTTTTCATGGTCATTTACCTCTTGAGCAGGAGCAACTGTATTAGTTTGATTCTTTTGACGATCCCAAATTACAGCTTGATCTGTTGAATCCCCAGTGTTGAATATACCTTCAAACTTGCGCGCTAAAAAGCGATCGCTTTTTTCTGACCAACTCACAGGTACTAAAACCCCTATTTTGCCATCGCTGTCAGCTGGTTCTGCTGATACTTGCTGTGTGTCTAATAAAGGATCATTGGTAATAGTAGTGGCAGCCATCACCCGTAATTTCTTTGTTTGTCTATCTTCGACAAACAAAACACTATTCACTTTAGTGTTGTGCATTTCGGGTTTAACTTCAATTTGTACCCGGCTGTAAACAGCATACTTACCATCAGGAGAAACTACAGGCACACTACGGTAGTAACGCACTCCCGAACCACCTCTAGAACCTATGGCTTCTTGAGTTGACAAAATCCATTGCCAAGGAATTGGATGAGGGCTACCAATGGGATCTGCTTGTGCCTCTGCTCCCTCTTGGGGTTCATCTATTGATATATCTGGAGTGGAGGTTGGTGTTGATGGTTTCAGGCTGGATGCAACTTGACTCGCCACTAATGAATGAGCTTCCGACACTGCGTTCAAAATTGCTTGGTCTTGTTGTTTGAGGGATTGAACAGCTGATTTTTCACCCACAGGTAACTCTGTCGTTGGTGCGAGTTCAACTGCTGCTAGGAGTTTGTTTGTATGGGAGTATTTTTTCGCTACTAGAGACTCTAGGTTGTCGGCTGGTAATATTTGTGGTTTCTCGTCAACCACTATTTCCTGTGGAAAACCTGCAAGTCCTTCCATTCTGGAGTTGACTGGACTTGCTGTTAAGACTTCCGCCAAATTTTGTTCACTAATAACAGCCGCTTCCTGTGGTACCGCATCAGGTGTCTCTGTTTCCGTAGTGGTTTTAGCGATCGCCTTCGATGGCTTTGCTGAACTAGAATGACCTGATGCTACCACCAAGGGAGCAATCAACATGATAACAACAACATAATTAAGAAATGGTTGCACGCGGAACCATCCTGACAGCAAGAGGGGTTTAAGCATGGGTGGGACTCTCCAGAGGGGCGGTTGCTGTATGAGGCGCAAGTTTATTCGACTAAGGAAGCAGGCTGTTGATTACAGGTATAACAACAAACTCAAGGATTTAACTAGATTAAATGAAATTATTTTTTTAAATTTGCAGATTTTTACAAAAGTACAGTTTCATTCTTTACACCTTGTAATTCTAAACTATCGGTTATTACTGAAAATTGCCAACAAAAAACATCAGCAGATTTACTGCCGATTTATGACTTAGAATAGGGATTTTCTACTCCTCAGACGAAGAGCATTGAAGGGATAGTCTGAGCCACAGATTTCTGATAGCTCAAAATATAAACGATAGCTGGACTGTCCGGTTAGCGTGGTTAACAGCGAGGCATGAAAAATTGCTCTGTTGATATTCCGCTACAACAGTACAGACCCTGATAATGGTTTAAGTGAGGCGTTACTTTGAAAATTGGGAAAGCTGACGCACAAGATATATTACCCGAAAAACCACATTATCATCTACCCTTAGATAGAAATTAATCTGGGATTTTTGAGTAACTCCGCTACAATCTTAGCTAAATAGCTGAGAAAATAGCCACAGAAATTTGCTTGGTAGACGTAGCTAAATAGTTAAAGTTACTAACTGCATAGACAGTTATTAGCTGCCTAGATGCTGGTCAACTTAGTCACAAGTTTACCAAGAAAATCTTAGTTTTGCCACCGTATATTCAATTATTCATTGCCAATCAAAAGTGCTTAGTTGGGTTATGGGAAGTGTTGAGGACAAAAAGTAGGCGAGAAGGGGGAGAAGATATACTGACAACTGTACGGGAGGGTTTACAGATATCCTCGCTCTCGGACGATGATCTTTATAAACCCGCCCCTACTGACAACTGACTATTGACTAATAACTAATGAAAATTGTATTTTTTGGTACACCTGAATTTGCTGTTCCTACTTTAGAAAAACTGTTACTGAATCAAGAATTTGAGGTTTTAGCCGTAGTTACGCAACCGGATAAACGTCGAGAGAGAGGGAATAAATTAACGCCTTCGCCTGTCAAAAATATGGCGATCGCTCATGATTTACCAGTATGGCAACCGGAAAGGATAAAAAAAGATACTGAAACTCTCAACAAACTTAAGCAATTAGACGCAGATGCGTTTGTTGTAGTTGCCTATGGGCAAATTTTGTCACAAAAAATCCTCGATATGCCCAAATTAGGTTGCGTGAACGTACATGGCTCAATTTTGCCCCAGTACCGAGGTGCTGCACCTATTCAATGGTGTTTATATAACGGCGAAACAGAAACGGGGATCACGACAATGTTAATGGATGCCGGTATGGATACTGGGGCAATGCTACTGAAAGCAACCACACCCATAGGCTTGCTTGATAATGCTGATGATGTAGCCCAGAGGCTATCTGTGATTGGTGGAGATTTATTAATAGAAACCTTGTACAAGCTACAGCAACAGGAAATTCAACCAATCCCGCAAGATAATGCTGCTGCCACTTACGCCTCTTTAATTCAAAAACAAGATTATGGTTTAGATTGGTCAAGGAGCGCCTTGCAACTGCACAATCAAATTAGGGGATTTTACCCAAATTGTACAACTACCTTCCGGAACCAACCTCTGAAGATTACAGCCTCCTTTCCCCTTGGTGCTGCATACAATGACGAGCTACCACCAGAATTACAAAAAATGTTGCAAAAACTACCTGATTTATCACAGATATCGGGTAGCCCAGGAGAAGTAGTCAGCATAACCAAGGGAGTTGGTGCGATCGCTCAAACTGGTGAGGGACTTTTACTTTTACGGGAGGTTCAGCTACCTGGCAAACGCCCCCAGTCGGGCTGGGATTTTGTGAATGGTACGCGGCTGACGGTGGGAGAAGTGTTAGGAAATGGCAGCTAGTGAGGTTTCATAAGAACGGCAGGACTCACAAGGGCCGTGGGGATTGACTGCACAGCGAATGATTTCTGAGTGGGCATTAAATCTACAGGTGGCATCACCTACTACCCAACGCCCTGCTACTAAAGTTTTTTCTGATGGTCTTTGGGCAGACTGGACGTAAAGAGCTATATTATGCAAACGATAACGCCCTGATTTAAGTTGATATCTATGGCGGCGTTCTAGAACTGCGTAGGTGTTGCCTTCAAAATCGAGATAGTTTCCGGGTTGGGGTGTCCAGTCAAGTTGGACTTTACCGAGGGAGCGACGTGGATGCGTCAGAATCACCTCGGTTGGTAAAGAATCTGGCTCCATGAGTTTATGTGATGTGGTTTACATTATAAAAATAGTATCGCAGCAGCCTAACTTTGCTGATCTGACTTCGACTATAATTAATCATTCACTCTATTATTGAAAAATCTGTCCGTAGCGATCGCCTCACGCTTACAATCGCCGCAAAGCAAGCTAAATCGTTTAAATTAATACCATAAGCATATTCTCTGATGTCTGCTGGCATGGGTATTAATTCCAGAAAGCGATCGCTCGTTGATGGCAATCGGGCGTTAAATTTATTTACAGACCGTCATGAATTAACTCGTGTCTTTGCTGCGTATTTACATGACGAGCCAGCAGAGAAAATATTATCTTTTTCTGGCGATGGTGGTAACGGTAAATCTTTACTATTGAAGTTTTTACGCACCAAGTGTTGTAAGCGGTTTGGTGCTGATGCTTGGCAGAAATTAAAGACGAAAACGGCGGCGGAAATCGCAGATTATATAGAGTCTGCGGATAATGATCAGTGTGACCTAGTACCAGCGATTTTACAGGACTTTGGGCTACAACCGAATGGCGATGACCAACCCCAAGACCCATTTTATGGGTTGTTGATGCTTAGGCGATCGCTTTCACGGGCGGCGACAGAATTAGGATATCGACTGCGGTTTCCTTTGTATGACTTTGCCTGTGTTTGGTATCTCAAACAAAAAAATCGCCTCACACGGGAGAAATTAGCAGAACTGTTTCCCTCCGAAGAAATGGACTTGCTGATTGAAATCGTCAATGCAGTCAGCGACACCTCTTGGGGAACTATCGGTAAAGCTGTTTTCGGAATTTTTAATAAGCATTTGGGAGAAAACCTGCTTTTACATTGGCAGAAGCGAGGACTTAAGAAAGAGGATATAGAGGAAATTCGGGGGATGGATGCGGAAACCGAATTGATGAACGAACTACCGCGCTATCTGGCTCAAGATTTGAGTGCGGCGATGTCCCAAGAGAAAGCACCACCAAGAATTGTTTTGTTTTTTGATACTCATGAAGCTTTTTGGGGTGGGCAACGCCAACAAACGGGCATACTATACTTTCAACGGGATGAATGGCTGCGGTATTTTTTAGCAGAGTTGGACTTGAAAGCGGGGATAGTCGCCGTCATTGCGGGAAGAGAAACACCTCGTTGGGCGCAAGCTGATAATTTTCAGATTCCGCAAAAATATATTGATATTCAGTTAGTCAATCATCTTTCATCGGCTGATGCAGATGTGTATTTGCAACGTGCTGAAATTGGGGATCAGGCTTTGCGGCAAAGTGCGATCGCCTACTCTAGCGTCACAGCCAATCAAGTACATCCCTTGCTGTTGGGTTTGTCTGCGGATGTGATATTACAGGCGCAAGAACACCTCACACCAGAAGATTTTCCCAAGCAAGAGGCGACATTAAATAAAGCCAAATACCTCATGAACCTGCTGCTGAAATATACAGATAGAGAATTTGGTTATGCTGTTCATGCTTTAAGTGCTTGTCGCTCATTTAACTTTGAAATTTACCGTCTACTAGCAGAGGAATTGCATTTTTCTACCACCAAACCAGCCTTCGACATCCTCACAGAATTTTCCTTTGTTTGGGATGTGGAAAAGTTGGGTGAAAATTGGTATCGCATCCACGACTTGCTACGGCGCTTAAACTATGAAAACAGTAATGAAATTACTCAACAGGCTCATGTTGTTTTAGAAAAACACTACCGCCAACAGGGACAAGTCGCAGAAGCAATTTATCACGCTAACCGCTTAGACTGGCGGCGGGGTGTGGATGAATGGGAAGAAGTGTTTGAGCAAGCCTTGGAGTTGAGTCGTTATGCACAATGTCGTTCACTGTTGGAAGTTAGGAGTGAGTTGGTAATTAACAGCGATTTTCAAATCGGTAGAGTGTCCCAATCTGAAGGTGATTACTTTGCTCAATTAGCTAAATATCAAGAAGCGCAAACAGAATATTTAGAGGCTGTAGCTGCATACAACCGAGAATTAAGCATTACCCCCGATGATACCGCCACTCTCAACAACAAAGGGTTAGCGTTAGAAAGTTTAGGGAATTTGCAAACACAACTAGCCCAGCATACTCAAGCCATACAATCCTACACTAGTGCGATCGCTGCCTATGACCAAGCCCTCAATCTCGCTCCTAACTACACCCAAACTATCAACAACAAAGGGTTAGTCTTAAAAAATTTAGGGGATTTGCAAACAAAACTCGCCCAGCATCCCCAAGCCATACAATCCTACACTAGTGTGATCGCTGCCTACGACCAAGCCCTTAATCTCGCTCCTGACTATATCAATGCTCTCAATAACAAAGGGGTAGCGTTACAAAGTTTAGGGAATTTGCAAACAAAACTCGCCCAGCATCCCCAAGCCATACAATCCTACACTAGTGCGATCGCTGCCTATGACCAAGCCCTCAATCTCGCTCCTGACTATATCAATGCTCTCAATAACAAAGGGGTAGCGTTACAAAGTTTAGGGAATTTGCAAACAAAACTCACCCAGCATACCCAAGCCATACAATCCTACACTAGTGCGATCACCACCTACGACCAAGCTCTTAATCTCGCTCCTGACGACACTTATGCTCTCAACAACAAAGGGAATGCGTTACAAAGTTTAGGGAATTTGCAAACAAAACTCGCCCAGCATCCCCAAGCCATACAATCCTACACTAGTGCGATCGCCACCTACGATCAAGCTCTCAATCTCGCTCCTGACGACACTTATGCTCTCAACAACAAAGGGTCAGTCTTAAAAAATTTAGGGGATTTGCAAATAAAACTAACCCAGCATAGTGAAGCCATAGAATCTTACACTAGTGCGATCGCCGCCTACGACCAAGCCCTCAATCTTGCTCCTAATTACACCTATGCTCTCAACAACAAAGGGTTCGCGTTACAAAGTTTAGGGAATTTGCAAACAAAACTCGCCCAGCATAGTGAAGCCATAGAATCTTACACTAGTGCGATCGCCGCCTACGATCAAGCCCTCAATCTTGCTCCTAATTACACCTATGCTCTCAACAACAAAGGGAATGCGTTAGCAAAATTAGGGGATTTGCAAACAAAACTCGCCCAGCATACCCAAGCCATACAATCCTACACTAGTGCGATCGCTGCCTATGACCAAGCCCTCAATCTCGCTCCTCGCTACATCAATGCTCTCAACAACAAAGGGTTAGCGTTACAAGGTTGGGGTAAATTACTTTTACAGTTATCCCAAAAACCAGAAGCAGTCAATCATTTACAAGCAGCATTAGCCGTCTTTAATAGCTCCTTAGCAATAGTTTCCGGTGATGAGAGTGTTCGCAACTTAAGAGATGAACTACAAGAATTTCTGGATAATTTAACGTGACGTGAGTTCGATAAATTCGGAAGAACCCCTCTCCAAACCTCTCCCCGACGCGGGGAGAGGCTTAAAACCCTGATTATTTGGTACTCAGTTATAGATTTTCAGCCCCTTCCCTTGTAGGGAAGGGGTTGGGGTTAGGTTCCGTCGAACTCACGTTAATTTAGACTAAATTCACACGATGTCCGACTTAGTTCTTAGAAACCCTCTCCCTAGTGCGCCGCATAGTGTGTGCTTTGCAATCTTGCCCCCCTTCCCTGGTCTAGGTGTATACACAAGTCTAATAACCCTAGCCCTACCTACAACGTTTTTATCCCCCCTAACCCCCCTAAAAAAAGCGGGGAAGTAGAATCAAAGTCCACCTTATTAAGGGGAGACACTGCGTTGGACGAGTTTCCCGGCTTAAAGCAAGTGTTGTGGATTTAGGGGGATAAAACCACATTTTGCACCCAGCACAAAGATGTGTGTACGCCGTAGATGTAAATCTTAGTGAGCGAGTCTTTGATACTGGTGAACGAGTCTTTGATACTGGTGAACGAGTCTTTGATACTCGTGAATGAGTCTTGAATACTGGTGAACGAGTCTTTGATACTGGCGAGCGAGTCTTTGATACTGGCGAGCGAGTCTTGAATACTGGTGAACGAGTTTTTGATACTGGTGAGCGAGTCTTTGATACTGGCGAGCGAGTCTTGAATACTGGTGAGTGAGTCTTTGATACTGGCGAGCGAGTCTTTGAGACTACCTAAATAAACAATGAACAGAAAACAGTTATCACTGAATATTTAAAAATTCATTACAAATTTATATTTTTGTCCCAGTCATAGTAATTAAGTAATAAATACCATAGACAACTAACTCAAATCGCTTTTTTTAGTCTGACTTACACTTCATATATCTTTACACCAAGTATTGAGCATAGTTTAGTGAATGAGGTAAACACGCTGCTGTCATGTAGCTGATTTATAAGGAAAGAGAGAAATTCCGCAAATCGTAGTTTTTAAAAGTGTCTATTACATTGTTTAAAGTTATGTAGCCTTTTACTTACGGTGGATAAGCGACTGCGGTAAACTATGCCTTGATTATGATTCTTTCACAGAAAAGAACACTGGAAAGGAGCCGTTTTTTCAATGTCTCATACCGTAAAAATCTACGATACCTGCATTGGCTGCACTCAATGTGTCCGCGCCTGCCCTACTGACGTTCTGGAGATGGTTCCTTGGGATGGCTGTAAGGCTGCTCAAGTCGCTTCTTCACCCCGTACAGAAGACTGCGTAGGCTGCAAGCGTTGTGAAACAGCTTGCCCGACTGACTTCTTGAGCATTCGGGTTTATCTGGGTGCAGAAACAACTCGCAGCATGGGTCTAGCTTACTAAGGAATTCACTACCGATTCCTTTTTTGCTCACAATTAAGTGTCTCGATAGCAAGCCTCTTTAGCTTTGTAGGGTGGGTAGCAATGGCGTTCCGCTCGCCGTAAGCCATCGCCCATCCTACAACATCATGAGAAATTTATAAAAATACCTAGTGGTTAAAGGAGCAATCTGCTCCTTTTTTCTTGGGTGTGAAGTTATTAGTTAATTGTTGACTCTTGACTGCTGACAACCGACCACTGACAACTAACAACTGACAAATGACTATACTGGATTTAATTATCCTGAAAAAAGGGTGGTGTGAGCAATGTGTGGCATCGTTGGGTATATCGGAACTCAAGCAGCAACCGAGATTTTGTTGGCTGGGCTAGAAAAACTAGAGTATCGCGGTTACGATTCCGCAGGTATAGCTACGGTTTGGGAAGGAGATGTGAATTGTGTCAGGGCAAAGGGAAAACTCCATAACCTGCGTTCTAAACTAGAACAGTTGGCTACTCCATCTCAAATTGGTATTGGTCATACACGCTGGGCAACTCATGGTAAACCAGAGGAGTATAATGCCCATCCCCATTTAGATACAGCCATGCGAATCGCTGTTGTGCAGAATGGGATTATTGAAAATTACCGCGAGTTACGCGACGAACTGAAACAGAAAGGACATGAGTTTCGTTCGGAAACTGATACAGAAGTTATTCCTCACCTTATAGCCGAATTTTTAAAAAACCTCCCTTCCCCAGCGCTTCCTACCTCCTCCTCTTCCTTATTGGAAGCGATACGCCAAGCTGTTAACCACCTGCAAGGGGCATTTGCGATCGCTGTTATCTCTGCTGACTATCCTGACGAATTGATTGTTGTCCGCCAGCAAGCGCCCCTGGTGATAGGATTCGGGCAAGGGGAGTTCTTTTGCGCCTCCGACACGCCGGCGATCGTTTCCCATACTCGCGCAGTCTTACCCCTGGAGAATGGCGAAATTGCCCGTCTGACACCCCTGGGAGTGGAGATTTATAACTTTGCTGGGGACAGACTGAAAAAACAACCCCGCCTGCTCAACTTGAATCCCACAATGGTAGAGAAGCAGGGATTCAAACACTTCATGCTCAAGGAAATTTATGAGCAACCAGGAGTAGTCAGAGCGAGTTTAGAAGCATACTTTAATCCCGATACTAATACTGATGAATCCTTTACATCACCAGTTAATTTGGGTTTATCTGAAGAAATCTATGCAGATTTAGAACAAATTCATATTGTTGCCTGTGGTACGAGTTGGCACGCCGCCTTAGTAGGAAAGTATTTACTTGAACAATTAGCAGGAATTTCCACTCAAGTACATTATGCTTCTGAGTATCGCTATGCCCCATCACCATTAACAGCGAATACATTGATTATCGGTGTTACTCAGTCAGGGGAAACGGCTGATACCCTAGCCGCCTTAGCGATGGAAAAAGAACGCCGCCAAGGCAAAGAAGCCAAATATCAGGCGCGACTCTTGGGTATTACCAATCGTCCAGAAAGTAGCCTTGGTCATCTTGTACCCCATATTATTAATACCCTGGCAGGGATTGAAATTGGTGTAGCAGCGACTAAAACCTTTGTTGCTCAACTTATGGCGTTTTATGCCCTAGCCTTGGATTTAGCCTATCATCGCCAAACAGTAGCACCAGATAAACTCGCAGATATTATTCAAGGTTTACGTCAGATACCTAAGGAAATCGAAGCTACCTTAGAACGTCAGGAAAAATTAACAGAACATCTAGCCCATGAATTTGCAGAAACCCAAGACTTCATCTTTTTGGGCAGAGGAATTAACTTCCCTATTGCTTTAGAAGGAGCATTGAAATTAAAAGAAATCAGCTACATTCACGCAGAAGGTTATCCGGCTGGGGAAATGAAACACGGCCCCATTGCATTATTAGATGCCAAAGTGCCGGTAGTGGCGATCGCCTATCCTGGTAGTGTGTATGAAAAAGTGATTTCCAATTCTCAAGAAGCCAAAGCCAGAGATTCCCGGTTAATTGGTGTAACACCAGTCAATGATGGCGAAGCGGCGGAAATCTTTAACGATTTGCTTCCTGTATCATCAGTAGATGAATTACTATCGCCCATCCTCACAGTAGTGCCATTGCAACTATTGGCTTACCACATCGCCGCCCGTCGCGGTTTGGATGTCGATCAGCCTCGGAATTTAGCAAAATCAGTGACTGTGGAATAAATAAATGTGGAGGAATAATTCGGTTCAACAATATATAATTCGGTTCAACAATTAATAAAACGATTGAACAATAACCTCTAAAGGAGTACGATTGTACCAAGTAAAAGTGCGATCGCTTCCAGAGGTTATTTTTATGGTTAGGGGTAGAAGGGAATGGACTCAAGCTAAATATGAGCGATATATAAAAGAAGGTCGTGGCCGAGGAAGTGGTAAGCACTATAAACCTTGGCTTACAATCCAAGATGTTCCCTCTAAAGGACGTTCTTCTAGAACTCCTGGTTGGAAAACAAATCGAGTACATCATTTCTTCTCAGACCATGAAAAACGGCTATTTTATTTGTTTGAGTGGTCAGATATAGTCACAGATATAAGAGAGCAATTTCCTTTAGACAATCTCGATCTAGCCATGAGTATTGCTACAGACATAGGTATAAAGTACCCTGTAGATACACAAAGTGGCACTCCTCACGTTTTAACAAGCGACTTTATGCTTACAGTCAACCGCGATGGGAAGCAGATGCAGATTGCCCGGACTGTTAAGCCGTCAACAGAACTGGAGAAAAAGCAAGTTAATGAGAAATTCGAGATAGAAAGACAATATTACTTAGCAAAGGGTATTGACTGGGGAATTATCACAGAAAAAGAAATTCCCAGGCTTTTAGCTGAAAATGTTGAGTGGGTTCATTCTGCTTATAGGCTAGAAGCAAATTCTGAAATGGACACTGCACAACTGAGTGAATTGTCAACAATTTTAAAATCTAAGCTTCAGGAAGAAGATACAACTATAAATAGAGTAACTACTGCTTTAGACAAAGAAATGAATATAAATTCCGGTACATCACTTTATGTATTTAAACATTTAATTGCTAGGAAAGAAATCCTTGTGGATCTAGTAGCAATAAAATTATCTGCTTGTCCGTCAACTAAAGTTATTGAAAAAATAATATTTTAGACCCACATGATAGGTAAATAATATGGTTAAAGATTTATTTGTCAATGATTTAATAGAGTGGATTGTATACCAAAACACTCATATAGTCGAAAGAATTATTTGGATAGATGAAGGTTACATTATTGCATTTGTTATAGATATTAATGCTAAGAAAGGTCTACCTGAACCAAGGAAAATATCAGATATTTTAGAAGCTATAACTGAAGGTATTGCTTTTAAGCAGCAACAAGATCCTTGGGCAAGAATTATTCGGGATGAAAATTTGACAGATAAGGAAAAGGAATACAGAGATAAAGCTTGGGAGATAATTTCATCATTAATTATAGAAGAACCATCAATATATTATAGAAATTTTAGAGGATCGATGGTTAAAGAAGCGGTTGAAAAGTACAACGAAGAAAGGGATAAAGATAAATTAGTAGAAAAAACCGTCTATGGTTATTTGAGAAGATTTTGGCAGAGAGGAAAAACTATAAATGCTCTCATACCTGATTTTATCAATTCATCAGGTAAGGGCAAGATTCGAGGACAATCGGGCAAGAAGAGAGGAAGACCAAGAAAATATGCACATGACCCAGATATTGGTGAAGGTGTAAATGTTACAGAAGAAGATAGAAAGATTTTTAGAGTATCTATAAGCAAATTTTACAATAATCCAAAAGAAAACTACTTAACAACAGCCTATGAATTAATGGTGAAAGAATATTACAAGGAAGGAATTAGATATGACGAGAATGGTGTTCAAAAATCTATATTAACCCCAACTGATAAAATACCTACAATTACTCAATTCAAATACTGGTATCAACTTGAACAGGATGATGTTACCAAAACTTTAACATCTCGAAAAGGAGCCAAGCGAGTAGCTTTAGAGAATAGAGCAATTTTGGGAAACTCTAAGATGGAAACTATTGGCCCTGGTTCTAGATATCAAATTGATGCCACAGTTGCTGATGTATATTTAGTTTCAAAATATAACCGTGACTGGATAATTGGTAGACCAGTTATCTATGTAATTATTGATGTTTTTAGTAGAATGATTACAGGTGTTTATGTCGGTTTAGAAGGCCCATCTTGGATAGGAGCAATGATGGCACTAGCCAATGTAGCTACAGATAAAACCCTGTTTTGCCAGGAATATAACATTAATATTACTGAAAATGAATGGCCTTGCAATCAAATGCCAGATGCAATTTTAGGAGATAGGGGAGAATTAGCAGGTATGACAGTAGAAACATTAATCCCTAATCTTTATGTTCGTATTGAAAATGCAGCTTCCTATAGAGCAGATTGGAAAGGGTTAGTAGAAAGACACTTTCGTATAATTCATGAATATGTAAAACCTTTTTTACCTGGTTATGTGGATACGGATTTTAGGCAAAGAGGTGCAAGGGATTATAGGCTTGATGGCAAACTTGATATAGATCAATTTACTGAGATTATTATTCGTTTAATTGTTCACCATAACAATAAACCTCTTACTGAATATGAAAGAGATGAAGCAATGATTGCTGATGATACCCCTCCTATACCTAGAGAGTTGTGGAAGTGGGGTATCGCCAATCGTTCTGGCAGACTCAGAACTTTTTCTGAAGATATTGTCAAATTGAACTTGATGCCTACTGAGAAAGCAACTATTACTGCTAAAGGCATCAAAATGAGAGGTAAGGAGATGTACTATACCTGTGATAGTGCTAAAAATGAGCAATGGTTTGAAAAAGCTAGAAGTAATCTCCTTTCTAAGTCAGAAAAATCATTGATTGTATCTTATGACATCAGAAAGCCAAACTTCATTTATCTTCCATCTAGTGATGGTAGAGATTTTGAAAAATGTTTTCTTATTGACTTAGAAGGGCGGTATGCTAATAAAAACTTTCATGATATTGAATATCTGCTTGCTTATGAAGAATTGCAAAGACAGAAAAGCCAAGGTAAACAGCTACAAGAAAAGGTAGATTTAATAGCTGATATTGAAAGCATAGTAGATAGAGCAGAAAAAATGACTGATGCTTCTCAATATCATAATTTAAGTAAGAGCAAGAAAGTTTCTGGAATAAGAGATAATAGGGCTTTTGAAAAGGCTAAACGACGAGAGAATGAAGGATTTGAATTAGCAATTACAGATAATCAGAGCAGTTTTCAGGTTGCAGAGAGTACAGCAGAAACCTCCGAACAGCCAGAATCACTACAGCCAAACCATCTGAATCTTCTTAAGAAAAAGCGACAGGAGCGAAAACGTGGACAGAATTGAGAGTGAACTGGTTAAAATTCCTAATGGAGAACTAGCAGTTATTGCCAGATATATAGATCAAAAACTGCCAGAATACAACACTAATCCATTAATTCAGGCATTACCTCCTATCCTATCAGCAGCAGAATTTATAGATAAAGTAGCCAGAGAACCAAATTTTGATGAACAAGAGAGAGAGCTAGAACCACATTATAGATTTCATTGTATTGAGAGGTTATCTAGATATTTTGACCCTCAAAATAAAACTCTTGAATTACAAAAAGTTATTTGTACGCTTATCATGACAGGCTATCTGTCAAGGAACCTTTTAAAACCTGAATATGCAAATCGCTCTAGGCAAATTTATAATGCAATAGGTAATGGAGGAGGTAAAAATTTAGAAAACTATGTTAATCTTCCTACATCTGCGTCCGGCTTAACTCTAATTGGCCCATCAGGTATTGGAAAGACTACAAATTTCAAAAATATTCTTGAGCTTTATCCCCAAATAATTTTTCATCCTGATTATAGTGTTTACCAAATAGTTTGGCTGCGGGTAGATTGCCCTAAAACTTTAAAGGGGTTATGTATAGATACTTTTGCAGGTATCGATAAATTGTTAGGAACTAATTTATTAAAGAAATTTAACCCAGCACGCACATCTGAAGATTATCTATTGGCTCAACTTGCACAAACAGCACACACTCATCATCTAGGAGTTTTGGTGATTGATGAAATACAAAATTTAGCAACTGCAAAAAGAAATAGAGACGAAATATTAAATTTTTTAGTAAAGCTCGATAATACTATTGGAATTCCAGTTATTCGTGTAGGTACGAATGAAGCCATTAGTTTTCTTCAAGGTAATCTTAGAAATGCTAGAAGAAATACTGGAGAAGGAAGTAGAATGTGGGATAGAATGGTAAATAATGATGAATGGTGTTACTTTTTAGAAGGAATATGGGAATACCAATGGACAAAAACACCTGTTCATTTCTCGGATGAAATAAAAGAAGTTTTTTATGATGAAAGCCAGGGAATTATTGATATTGCTATAAAACTTTACAAAATGGTTCAATGGAGAGCGATTTCAATAGGTGACCAAGAAATTATTACGGTTGATCTGATTCGTCAAGTAGCTAAAGAAGGATTGTATTTAGTAAAGCCAATGCTAGATGCAATTAGGTTAGGGGACAGAGAGTGGATGATTAAATATAAGGATATTGCTCCTCTCGATATTACGGAATATCACAATAGATGTGTATCTGAGATTGATGCTAAAGATTTGACAGAGATTAAGAGATTAGCTAAAAAGCAGCAGAATCAGCAGAAAGTATCTCCGAAGCTCAATTATGTAATTAGTGAGCTGTTGAAATTGGAAGTAGAATCTGGTAAAGCAAAGGAATGTGCAGAACAAATTGTTTATAGTCATGAAGATCCAGACATTCCAATTCCATCTTTAGTTAATAAGGCATATGCTCTTGCTTTGCAAGGATGTCAAGTAAATGAGAGTCTTGCTAAAACAAGTACCAGGAAAGCTAAATTAAAGACAAAGTACCAAGAGAATGATATTCGGCGAATTGTCGAGAATGCCAAGAAAGACAAAAAATCTGCATACGAGGATTTGAAATTAGCAGGTATAATCAAAAATCCAGTTGAAGATTTTATCAATATTTAGCTTCTAAATGCTTAGTTTTTTCCCAACTCTGTATCCCGATGAACTTTTATATAGCACTTTAGCTAGATACCATATTCGGAGTGGAAATAAAAGTTTCAAGCAAACTGACTTAGAGCTATTCGGTTACAGTTCCCAACAAATATGCAAAATTACCTTAACTAATAATTTAAATTATTTAGTGAAAAACTTACCTTTACGCTCCCAGCAAAAAGTTGAGAATTTACTACAAAATCATACTTTATATTCCTTTTATGCAACTTTATTAATGCCGCAGGAGGCTTGGCTGCTGAAAAACTCAATGAGTAATAAATTCAGTGGGTCTATACTAGATTTTGCTAAAGTGGCTAATAATTCTAGTGATGATTCAAAAAAATTTTTAAAATTTTGCCCTGAATGTTTAGAGAAAGATACCCAAAAGTATGGTGAACCTTACTGGCATAGAATACATCAAGTCCCTGGCATTTTAGTTTGTCCAATTCATCGTGTTGTTTTACACAATAGCTGTATAGAAGTTGAATCGAAAGGCATACATTATCATGCTGCCAGCATAGATAATTGTTTATTAGCAAATAATGTGAAAAAATTGACAAATAAAACTGTAGAAACACTTTCAATACTGGCACATGATATTAATTGGCTAATTCATAGCAGTTTTGCCTTTCAAGGTTTGGCTTGGCTTCGCGCTCAGTACCAGCGTTACTTATTGGATAAAGGACTGCTAAAAACCTTTGCTGGTGGCAAGTTTAAGTTTAATGATTGTGGTTTTGCCCAGCTTATATTTGAGTTTTATGGTCAAGAATCCTTAGAAGCCCTCAATCCAAAGCTGACCCAAAATCAAGGTAAATATTTTTCTCACTGCTTGTTTGGATGCGACTTAAACCCAGCAATTGACCGCATAACTCATATCTTAATGATAAAATTTTTAGCAAATTCTATAGAAGAGTTCTTTCAGTCATAATCTTCATATACAAAATTTAACTAAATTAATAAAAAGCAATAATAACTAATCAAAATTATTTTTATTGATTATTATTTTAAGTATTTTCAGATTAGTGAATCAGGTAATCTAAGTAATAAGGTAGTTATTTCATACCTGGTTGTATCTGCTTAAATCTGCTATATAAAAATGATTATTGATAGTAACTTAGTTACGCAGCTTCCCTCAGAATCATCTTCAAAGCCAAGAGAGCTTTTAATGTCTCAGTTTCCATATATGGATTTAACTTTTAGCCTTACGGGTGAGACATTACCTTTCGACCACGGCTATGAATTATTTTCTGCGATCGCCCACTTTGAACCCAAACTACATACATTAGACACGTTGGGAATTCAGACCATTGCAGGTATTCCCAAGGATGGTGTAATTAATCTGACCCAAAATTCTAGGCTTCGTATTCGGATACCAGTAAATCAGGTACGTTTGGTTTATCCATTGGCGGGTAAGTCACTGAGAATTGGCAAGCATACAATTCGTTTGGGTATTCCTGACATCTGTTTGCTTCAACCTGCGGAGAAACTGCGATCGCGCATTGTGGTAATAAGAGGCTATGAAGAACCTGAAAGTTTTTTAGTCGTAGCGCAGCGTCAGCTAGAACAACTGGGTATCCAAGCAATTGCTAGCATTCCCACCAAAGCCAATGGCAAACCAATACGTAGGACTATCAAAATTAAGCGATTTACAGTCGTGGGTTTTGGATTAGAAGTTATAAATTTAAGCGATGAAGACTCACTGAGGTTGCAAATACATGGTGTAGGAGGAAAGCAAAAGATGGGTTGTGGACTCTTCATGCCTATTAAGGAAAGGCAATAGCAATTACTCGAAAGCAGATGATGAAGAGAGCAGATAACCCCAAAATTCAGCTTAATCTCGGCGATCCTAGTATGACTTTATTGCATCGTGCTGGGGTTGCAGGACTTTGGATGACGCTCAAAAAACTGGAAAAAATCTATCCAACACCTGCTGAACGTATTGGTAATTTAACTTGGTTGCTAACCCCTCACTATATCAATCTTGATTGGGAAGGACAGGATTTCACAGTTTTAGACTGGTTGCTGAAGCAATCATTTCAAATCAGCGATGAGGGTTTAATTTCCCTGACAGGGTTAGATTCTCAAAACATGGATATTCAAAATCAAATAATTATCCATCAAGGTATCACAGCCACTTTTACACAACATAATAAATTTTTTAAGTCTGCGGGTCAACAATCTAAGCAACTAATTATTGATGGTATTCAGGTTAGGGTTGATTATAAGAAAGCTGCTTCCTATGCTCATCAACATTTTGCTAAACATTTATGTGACCAGTACGGACAATTGCTAAAAGAGCCAATTGGTATCAGGGGATGGCTCTATCCAGGAGCAGTAGTTCGCCATTATGCTTTTAAAGAACAAACAGCATTTGAAGAAAAAGCAGAATATGCTCTAGCGTTGTTGTTCGCTCCTATGGCTTGTCAATATTTTGTGCTGCGATCGCACACCGAACCATCACATACAAACTATGTTTTGGTTATTCCTGAAGTAATTGATTTAGAACTTTATGCACATTTTTTGTGGTGTTTGGGTAACTTAGATTATAAACATTTTCACGTATCTAGCTTAGGAGATGCTGGATTAAAATTTCTTAATTATAAAACAACACAAATGCCTACTTCCAATTTTTTAAAACGATGTCAAATAATCTTTTTTAGTACAAAAGCTTGGTCAGAACAGCAAAAAACTCGTGCAGAAATAGCAATCATAGAATTAAATTCTTCAGTTAATTATCTTTATAAGCTTAGTTGTATTTGTTTTCCAGAATGTCAAATTGTTTTATATAAAAATCAACATTATTTGCTTCCAAGTTTAATAAAAGGAATAATCGCCAATAATCTAGCAATGGGTCGGTCTTGGTGGGCTAATTGGATTTCATTTATTAAAAATAAAAAATCATTTAAACAATTTACTGATGAGTATAAAGGAATTAATAAGATGATTCAGGACTCAGAATGGGATATAGAAGCTCAAAAGCTATTTATTCAAGCTTGTCATGAAGCATTAAGAAAAATATATGCCAAAATTTATAGCAGAACAAAAGAAGGTGAATACGCTCAAATAGAACGAGAAAATACACGCATTTTATCTCAGTTAAAACGCTGCACCAATACTGACAATTTCCGAAAATTTATTGCAGAGTTTTGGGGAAGGGCAGGGCAAATAGCAATTCTGGAAGAACATTGGATGGAATTACTTCCATTGACTACAGGGATAGGCAATTGGAAAGTGGCCAGGGACTTAACTTTTATTGCAATGGCTAGCTACCCAAAGAATAAAATAACAGAGGTAGAGGTAAAACCATCACAAATATCGGAGCTAAATACTGAATAAACTTCATATTTTTTGATTTGATTAAGAACAAAATATTAATTGTTTAGGTAATGGTGGAATGTTTCATCTGTTTGGTAATATTTTGACTAGTTATGGAACCGCCGCTAATAATCGTGGTGAAAATGAAGGTAATACCACTACGTTACAAAAATTAATTTGGAAAGGTGAAGTTCACTCTACTGTTTCATCTGAGGCAATTCGTTGGGCATTGCGATATTATTGGCAAAATGCTGGCTATCCTGTGAATAGACGTTGGGATGAAAATGCTCAACCAGTACCCGATCACATCTTGCAAGATCCTAATTTTGATGATATTCGCTTCATTGATGATGATGTCTTGGGATTTATGCAAGCGGAAGCAGCAAAAGTTGAAGCAGCAGTTGAATCCGAAGTTGAAATCCAGAACTCAACTCAAGATGAGGACAAAAAACTTTCTCAAGGTAAGGAGAAAGAAACTGCAAAACGTAAGCGTAAGGAAAAACCTAAAGGGAAAATAACTACTAGACGAGGTGTATTAGAAGTCACTCGTGCAGTTTCAACAATTCCTTATGCTGGTGATCTTACTTTCAATGCTATGAGTGGAAAGAAAGGACGAACATCTCTTTATTCTACAGAAGTTCATGCTACTCGATATCAATATGGCTTCGCATTAACACCCAATAGCCTCAAAGATAAATCTCGCATTAATGCTGTCCTCGATAGCTTAATTTCTATTGGAGAAGTGGCAGGAAATCACGCTCGTTTTCTCTATGATTTTTCTCCTGATAGCATCATATTACGGTGGACACACGATTTCTCACCTCGGTTACTTTACTGTTTTGAAGAAGATGAACTTAGAAATATATCAACACCGGATTTAGTAAGGCGGGTAGAATCTGGAGATATAGACCCTAAAGAATTATGGATAGGAGGGGCAATTTCTAGCACTCTGGAAGATTTAGGGGCAAATGTGTTTCCCGGAGTGAAGACAACAGTTGAAGCATTAAAACAGGTGATTATTGAAGATTTGCAGTTGTCGTTAAGGAGTTCATGATATGACGACAATTGCCTTAAAAGTAGAAGTTCCCATAGCTTGTTTTCGGCAGTCTCGTGCTAGGGAATATGGCGAAACTTACCCTGTACCACCACCATCGACAGTATATGGAATGTTACTATCTCTTGTTGGAGAAGTGGATAGATACAAACACTGCGGTGTGAAGCTGGCGATCGCACTTCTATCTGAACCAGAAAAGTCAACTGTTATTCGCACCTTTCACCGATTTAAGACGAAGAATATCCATGACTCTAAAAATAATAAACCTGATTATCAGGAGTTATTAACTAATATAGAATTTATAGTTTGGGTGGATGCTGGAGTAGATAAAGCTAAACCAAATTTAGTGGAACGTTTAGCAGAGGCATTGACTAACCCGGCTTCTATTAATAGGTTTGGTGGATTATGTTTAGGTGAAAGTCGGGATTTAGTGAATGATGTTACCCTTTTACCTAAAAATTACTATGCAGAATCAATGCGATGGTTAATTCGAGATGAATATGGGTTACTAACTTTACCTTACTGGGTAGACCATGTAGGTTCGCGGGGAACGCGATGGCTACGTTACGAGATTCAGAAATGTCCAGTCTTTCAACCACCTGAATTATCTTGGACTTCAGTTCAAAGTAATTAGAGGATATCTTTACTTTTGCAAGCACCTCTGCTTGGGAAATTTAAAAACTATAGAAAGTAGCCTTAATTCGTTATTCTACAAGCCTTTTAAGGATTTTATATGCTTCTAGAGTGCTTGCAATTTCCTGGAATGCTCTAAATACAAGAGTTAGGAGTGTTAAAAACTTTACTTTTGCTATGAATAGCTATTAATTTTTGCAACTTGGCTAACCTTAAAGAGTAGGTGCTTGTAAAATTGATGTAGAGCTTAGGCAAGTCAGCAAATGTGGCTATCGCTGTGCTTTAACATTAGATGTCGTTAGGCGTTGAGCAGGGGGCTGGGTCATCATATTGATCTCGCTCAGTCCGGGTGCTTTAACATTAGATGTCGTTAGGCGTTGAGCAACGATCGCAACCCTTGATTCATGAAATGCTTGGTAGCGTGCTTTAACATTAGATGTCGTTAGGCGTTGAGCAGGATTCCCAGAGGCGAATGTATTTACGGGTTATTGTCTTTGCTAGAAATATGTTGTCAGTGAAGCCAAGATTAGCCCTCTTGATTACCATCATTCCGAGAAATTTTACTGAGAATTTTTTCCCACTGCTGAATCTGGTTCTGTATTTGTAATTGGGGATGGGCTTCCCCCCGCCGTAGGCGATCGCTCAAATCTTGACTATCATCAACAGACAAATCCTGACCGCTCAATCGCTCACGGTAAAGAGCAATCAGTTCGGTTAGGGCTTTTTTATTGCTTGATTATCCTCCTGGGTCAGAGAACTCACATTGACTGGGATCAGCTTTCTGCCAATTCTCTCGACAAACTCAGACCGACTTAAATCCATGCTGTCAGCGATCGCATCTAATCCATCAATCCCGGTAGGAGTTAGGGCTAGGTTAACTCTCTTCTTTACCTCATCGTACAGTTCTGGTACGTCTTTTTGACCTTTTTGCCCTTTCTTACCCATTGCCGTCTACTTTTTACATTCCTCCCAATCATAGTAAACACATTCAGCACTTTAAGTTATACATTAAAACTTTTTCCAACAGGTTAGGTATTGTGTAATGCCTGAGTTGGTTGGATAATATAGGTATTGCGTAATGCCTAAATAGTCATTTTTTTAGGGATATGAGTAACTAATACCACCGTTTGGCTTGCCAACATCTAAACGGCTTACTTTTCATGGGCAATCATTAATTGCTGGTTATGTAATTCAAATTAATAAAAATCTGCTAAATGATTTGGTCATTTTTAACAACTATATGGTGAGTTTTTTCCCTCAACCTTATCCAGATGAAATTTTATATAGTGTTATTGCTCGTTATCACATTAGAAGTGGCAATACGAGTCCAAAAATTACATTACAAGATTTATTTAAGTCACAGACTACTGTGGCGACAGTAGATTTACCATCGAACCTTAGTAATTTAATTAAAAACCTACAATTTATCTCAAATTACCAAGTTGAAGAGTTGATATATAAACATACTCTCTACCCTTTATATAGCCCTTTTTTGCCAGCAAACAGGTCTAGTCAGGTACTGGAATCTATGAAAGGAGATTATGGGGGAGATATTCATACAAGAGCCGGAATTATGGCAAGCTCAATTACTATGCCGAAATATTTGCGGTTTTGTCCAACTTGCTGGGAAGAAGACTTAAAAAATTATGGCGAACCTTACTGGCATCGCATCCATCAAATACCAGGGATTTTAGTTTGTCCATTTCATGGTGAAGTTTTGCAAGATAGCCTAGCTCCTTTACATGGTTTTAATAAGCATGAATATTATGCAGCTAGTACAGACAACTGTTCTATTACTAAAGAACCCAGTATTCTTAGCCCTGACACACTGAAAAAATTACTAATATTAGCCAAAGATTTTTGGTGGTTACTCAATAGTGAAATACCTTGCCAAGAGCCACAGTGGTTTCGCAAACAGTACACAAATCTGATGATTGAGCAGGGTTTTGCAACTCCAACTGGTCGAATTTACCAGAACAAACTACTAGATAATTTTTTGTTCTTTTATGGTCAAGAAATGCTCAGTGCTGTTGATTCAATGGTAAATCATAATGATTCAAACAACTGGGTTACTAGCATCGTCAGGAAATATAGGAAATCTTTCCATCCTCTTAGACATCTGCTAATGATGCGTTTTTTGAAAACATCAGTAGAGGAATTTTTTCAAAAAGATACTGAATACAAGCCTTTTGGCGAACCCCCCTGGTTGTGTCTCAATGCTGCCGCAGAACATTATCTACAACCAGTGATTACCAATTTAGTCATTACTTTATGCTGCGATACAAAAAAGCCTGTCGGTACTTTTTCTTGTGCTTGCGGAATGGTTTATTGCCGGACTGGGCCTGATGAAACGGATGAAGACAAAGTTCGCATTGGTAAAGTCAAGGCATTCGGTCAAATATGGGAGCAAAAGCTGAAAGAATTGGTGGAAGTTGAAAAGTTGGGTTTGCGGGAGACAGCCAGAAGATTAAATGTTGATGCCAGAACTATCAAACGTTATGTATCTCGTCTAAAATTGACAACTTATTGGCAGACTAGAACAGAAAATGACTCTGTAGGCTTACAGGGAGTCCCAGAAATAGATCCCAATTTTGCAACTGAACTCAAATTAAAACACAGGCAAAATTGGATGGCTTTACAAGTACAGAACCCTGAAGCTTCAAAGACAACTCTGAGAAAACTAGTACCAGCCACCTATATTTGGCTATACAGGAATGACAGAGAATGGCTCAATCAAAACTCACCCACTTTACAAGTTGCCGTTCCTTCCGTTGTGAGAGTTGATTGGCATGAGCGAGATCAGCAAATTCTCGCTCAGGTTCAAGATGCAGTGCGATCGCTACTTAAGGCTGATATACCAGAGAAAATTTCTATTAGTAGGGTAGGGAAAACTATCGGCTTACTTGCATTACTCGAAAAACATCTCGACCAGATGCCTTTAACAAAGGCTTATTTGGAATCAGTCGTTGAAACTGTAGAAGAATTTCAGATGCGCCGGATCAAGTGGGCAATCAAGCTGCTTGATGAATGTGGAGAAGAAATTATGCGCTGGAAGGTAGTCAGAGTTGCTGCTTTGCGAGAGGATTGCTCCCAAAGAGTCAGTGCATTTCTGGAAAGTGAACTGGAGAAAGCATACAAGAAAGAGAGGTGATTCAATTCACCTCTCCAAGTGATGGGATAAATGCTTTGTGTGTTAGGCCGCGTCGGCTACCAGTAAGCCATTTATAGCGATGATGATGATTTGCGCTGCTAAAGGAGTATCACAACGTGGTCTATCGTCGCTATTACAGGGTTGTGCTACCCATTTACCCTCCAGATTTTGGTAGAAAGTGCCGAGAAGTTGAGAACCATTCCAAACACGGTAAAGCTCCCCAAATACTTCGGATACCGAATCAATCTCAATTTCTGGTGCTTCTGGGTCGGCAAGGTGTTCAATATACTCCTCAAACTCTGAGTCAGTCGAGGCTGAGTTTCTAAACTCATCTTGTACAATCATCTGAGTAACCTCATTGATGGGGTTTAACAAAAGGCGATCGCATTTCTCTTCCCGGAGGGGCGATCGCCTTTTTGATTTCAGATTTTGTTTTAGCTACTATAGTAACCAATATCAATATATGTATGAAAAACTTTATTCAGTCACTTCCACCGTGCTAAGAAAATCCTTTAAAGAAATACCCAAAGCCAAGCAAACAGCCTCTAAGACTTTTATGGAGACGCTTTCAGATTCGCCATACTCTAATTTTTTCAGGTTTTGATGAGAGCATTCCCCACCCTTAGCCGAAATTTCATCTACCAATTTCTGCCGGGACTTTTTACCACGTAGACGCTTTAAAACTTCTGCTCTGTCTTTATTCCAGGTTACAGAAACAACGTCTGCAACATAAATATACATTTTAGTTTCTTTATTCCTTTCATTGGTCATATAATAGCTACAGCAGTAAACAAAGCTTATTGATTTCGGCTACTACAGTTTACAAATTATGGGAATAGAGGTAAGCGATCGCATGAAATCAAATTTTTCAAGTTGTGGATCAGGGGAGTGGCTGTTTTTGTCACAGAACCCAATGCGTGCATATAATTTCATAACAGATAAATTACCGACCTACAGCATCTAAAGCCTTGACCCCAGAAGAACTAAAACAACTTGAAGCGAACCTTTGGCAAAGTGCTGATACCCTACGGGCAAACTCAGACCTGAAATCTAGTGAGTATTCTACGCCCGTGATGGGGTTAATATTTCTCAAGTTTGCTGATAACAAATATCGCCAGTATGCGGCAGAGATTCAGCAAGAATATGAAGCACTCAAAGGAACTCGCAGAGAAAAGGCGATCGCCGAAATTGCCATTGAGAAGTGTGGGTTTTATCTGCCAGACCATGCTCGTTATAACTATTTGCTCAACCTACCAGAAGAGGAAGATATCGCCAAGGCTATCAAAGCGGCGATGGTGTCCATTGAATCATATAAGCCAGAACTTAAGGACACCTTACCCCAAGATGAGTATTTTCGGCTGACGCGCACAGACAAAGGTATTCCGAAGCAACTGTTAAAAAACTTCTCGAATATTCCTGAAAATGCTACTGGGGATATGTTCGGGCAGATTTATGAGTATTTTCTGGGTAATTTTGCTCTCTCAGAAGGGCAGGGTGGAGGTGAGTTTTTCACACCGCGTTCTGTGGTGCGGTTGATGGTAGAAATCATTGAACCTCATCAGGGGACTGTGTTTGACCCCGCTTGTGGTTCTGGGGGAATGTTTGTCCAGTCTGCTCAATTTATTGAAGAACAGCGCAAAAAGTTAAATCAGTCTGCTGCTGACGATCTGTTTGTCTATGGGCAAGAGAAGACCCTGGAGACGGTGAAGTTGGCAAAAATGAACATTGCAGTCAATGGGTTACGGGGCGATGTGCGTCAGACAAATACGTACTATGAAGACCCGTTTGGCAGTTTTGGCAAGTTTGATTATGTCCTAGCTAATCCGCCATTTAATGTGGATGATGTTAATCTTAGCCGAGTGGAAATCGATGCTAGATTTAACACCTACGGTATCCCGCGCAATAAGACTAAGGGGAAGAAGCAGGAACAGGGTAATGAGACTGTACCTAATGCCAATTATCTTTGGATTAATTTATTTGCTACATCGCTAAAACCCAAGGGTAGGGCGGCGTTAGTAATGGCTAATTCGGCATCAGATGCGCGTCACTCTGAAGCAGATATTCGCCAAAAGCTAATTGAAGAAAATTTGATTTATGGGATGCTGACGCTGCCATCAAATATGTTTTATACGGTGACGCTACCTGCAACTCTGTGGTTTTTTGATCGGGGCAAGACGGATGATAAAATTCTGTTTATTGATGCGCGAAATATTTTTACTCAGGTTGACCGCTCACATCGGGAGTTTTCCACAGAACAAATTAGTAATATTGCTATTATCAGCCATTTGCGCCGGGGTAGGAGCCATCGGTTTATTGAACTGATTAATAATTATTTTCAGCAAGGGATGGTGAAGCTAAGAGAGAATCAAGCACAGGTGCAGCAAGTTTCCCAGCAGTTAATCACTGTGTTGAATGATGGAATGGATGATATTAAAGCTAGGGAAGCGGCTGTTGATTTTCTCAATTTGTGGGATGATTTGCCAGATTTAGAAATTCAGTATCAAGGTTATTTAGATAAATATAATTTTCCAGAAATAAATATAGAAATACAAAATCAAGCACAGCAAGAACTCAGTGCGGCATTTAAACCATTTTTTGATGACATCCATCTGGGATTGAAGCAGCTTGATAAAACTATCCGCGCCCATGAAACGGCTTTGGCAGAAAAAGCAAAGGAAGAGGGGAAACGGGGACAGATTGACAAGCAAGTTAAGACTCTCAAAGCCACGCTGGAAACGCTGCATACAGATGTAAAATCGGCAGAATCATTTTTTATCCACATTCGCTGGTTACAGGAACGTTTCCCGAAGGCAGAATATGAGGATGTGACGGGGTTGTGTAAGTTGGCGACTCCCGCAGATGTGAAGGAACAGGATTATTCCCTAAATCCTGGGCGGTATGTGGGGGTAGTGATTGAGGAAGATGGGAAGACGGAGGAGGAGTTTATTGAGGAGATTTTAGGGTGGAATACAGAGTTAGAAAAGCTGAATCAGGAAGCAATAAAACTAGGAGACGTAATACGTCACAATATTCAGCAGTTAGTAGGGGAATAACAATTTATGAATTGTATAGAATTGAGTCTTGCTGATACTTGTGAATTTATAAATGGAGGTGCATGGTCTGATAAAGAGTATGTAGAAGCCGGAATTCCTGTTGTAAAAGTCACTAACATGGTTGATGGCACAATTGAAACTAATAATCTTAGCTATCTACCATTATCAAGTTCTGATAAATACAAAAAACATTTATTATTTGTTAACGATTTAGTAGTTACCACTGTTGGCTCTCATCCAACACAACCGGGGTCAGTAGTTGGTAGAACGTCAGTTGTACCACAACATTTTGATGGAGCTTTTCTAAATCAAAATGCGGTATGTATTAGAGTCAAATGTAAAAATTTAATATCTCCAAAATTTCTGATATATATATCTAAAACTATATTATTCAAGCATCATATTGAATCACGAGCTAGAGGTAGTGCAAACCAGGTAAGGATGGCACTTGGAGAGTTGAAAAAATTTACATTCAAATTTCCCCCTCTTCCGGTTCAGAAAAAGATTGCGGCGATACTTTCTGCTTATGATGACCTGATTGAAAACAATAATCGCCGTATTGCCATATTAGAAAAAATGGCTGAGGAAATCTACCGCGAGTGGTTTGTGCGTCTGCGCTTTCCGGGTCATGAACAGGTTAAGTTTAATAAAGGCATCCCGGAGAGTTGGGAGAGAAAAAGGTTCGATGAATTTTGTCTACTCCAGCGTGGGTATGATCTACCAGATACTCAAGTAATTCCTGGTCAATATCCTGTTATCGCGTCAACTTCAATTAAAACTTACCATAATCAATTTAAAGTTAACCCTCCAGTAATTACAACTGGTCGTTCAGGCTCTTTAGGCATAATTTTATTCATCAATAGTCAAGCATGGCCTTTAAACACGACATTATTTGTAAAAAACTTTTATGGTAATTCACCCTATTTGATTTACTACACACTAAAATTCTTAAAACTTGAGAATTTTAATTCTGGTGCTGGTGTACCCACACTAAACAGAAATCATTTAGGTGGACTATATATGTCCGTTCCTCCTAAAAGCCTGCAAAATAATTTCAATGACAAAATTGCAATTCTCTTTAAGCAAAAAGAGCTTTTATCAAAGTCAAAGAATGCACTTATTGAAATACGCGATCGCCTACTAACTCGTCTTATCTCAGGTAAGCTTTCCGTCGAAGACTTAGACATCCAATTCCCGCCCAGCATGACAGAAGAATTAAAATAAATAGTAAGATTTGGAATTTCCCTAGATGAGCGTCACAATTCCCGATGATATCCTCAGAGCATCAAACATGACAGAGGATGAACTGAAATTAGAAATTGCTATCTTGCTTTACCAGCAAGGTAAAATTAGCAGTGGCAAAGTCCGAGCATGGACAGGAATCACAGTCCTGGAATTTCAGCATGAATTAGCCAAACGAGGTTTACACATTAACTATGATGTTGAAGATTTCCAATCTGATATAAAGACACTGCAATCAATGGGTTTGCTGTGATTATAGTTAGCGATACATCACCAATCACAAACTTAGCCGCGATTGGTCAGTTAGATTTATTGCGACAGCTGTATGGTAGCGTTATCATCCCTGAAGCTGTATATAACGAGATGGCTAGTGTCAATAAGATTGTCCCTGGTGCAGTAGAGGTACAAACTTTATCTTGGATTCAGACACAGACAGTTATGAATTCTCTACAAGTCACAGAAATTCAAGAGAATAACGAAAGTATTCACTTGGGAGAAGCCGAAGCAATTATTTTGTCCTTAGAAATGAAAGCTGACCTGCTCTTAATGGATGAACGCAGAGGACGAATAGTAGCTACCAATTATGGAATTAATGTAACAGGTCTGTTGGGAGTCTTGCTACAAGCCAAAAAACAGGGGCTAATTCCAGTTATTAAACCATTGATTGATCAGTTAATTACCCAGGCAGACTTTAGAGTTAGTCCTCAGTTGTATACCGTCGTCTTGCAAGCATCTAACGAGGTTTAAACCTTGGATCAAACCACTGCCGACAAAGCGGTGTGAAATCACTACACATTTATACAGCCAAAGGTTAAAATTTGTACATCGGGAGAGTATAAATATCTAAAACGGTCATTACCGTGTAGTTTTCCTAAACTATGCCTAACTTTATTTCTGAAGATGACATCGAACAAGCGGTACTTGCCAAATTAAAGCAGCAAGGCTTTAAATTACTCAACTGCTTCACAACCAACCCCGACGATCTCAACGACAGATCCAACCGCACAGATAAAAGCGAGGTCATTTTTAGCGATCGCCTGAAAGCAGCAGCAATTCGCCTCAACCCCAACTTACCAGCAGAAGCGATCGCCCAAGGTTTAGAAACTCTTACCAATAAACGCCAGTTGATGTCTCCCATCGCCGCAAATCGGGAAATAGACAGGCTAATTCGTGATGGTATCCCCATTGAATATGAAAACGCCCAAGGTAGAAGCGAACACGGGAAAGTGCGCTTAATAGATTTTAATGACTTGAGTCACAACGGAAATAATGAATATTTAGCCGTTTCCCAACTTTGGATTAAAGGAGAAAGAAACTATCGCCGTCCTGATATCTTGCTATATATCAACGGTTTACCCCTGGTTTTCATCGAACTAAAAAACTCCAACGTCAAACTGCAAACAGCCTTTGACGACAACCTCAGCAACTACAAAAAAGATATTCCTCAACTCTTTCTCACCAACGCCTTCTGCATTCTCTCCAACGCCCTAGAAACCAAAATTGGCAGTTTTACCGCAGAGTGGGAACACTTTTTTAACTGGTTACGGGTGGAAGATGAAAAGGAAAAAATAGATCGTCAGCAGATTCAAGAATCTGGTACTAGCCTAGAACTAGCTATAGATGGGCTTTGTCACCCTTCTAAACTACTCGACTACATCGAAAACTTTATTCTCTATCACAAAGAAACTCAGAAAATCATCGCCCAAAACCACCAGTTCATCGGTGTGAATCGCGCTATTGATGCTTTTGACCACCGGGAAGTAAAACAGGGCAAATTAGGAGTTTTCTGGCACACACAAGGCTCTGGTAAAAGCTTTTCGATGATTTTTTATGCCCGAAAGATTTTCCGCAAGCTCACGGGCAATTTTACCTTTGTGATTATTACCGACCGCGATGATTTAGATGGGCAGATTTACCGCAATTTCTTAAACACCGAAACAGTCAAAGAGAAAGAAGCAGCTCGACCCAAAAACAGTAAACAACTCCGGGAGTTTCTTTCCCTCAACAAGCGAATAGTTTTTACCCTGATTCAAAAGTTCCGCTACGAGAAGGGGGAGGAGTATCCCATATTGAGCGATCGCAATGACATTATTGTAATTGTCGATGAAGCACACCGCACCCAGTATAAAACCTTAGCGGAAAATATGCGGGCAGGTTTACCCAATGCCAATTATCTCGCCTTCACAGGTACTCCCCTATTAGGTAAAAAGCGCAAGACTAACGAATGGTTTGGGGATTATGTCAGCGAGTATAATTTTTCTCAGTCAGTAGATGATGGCGCAACCGTCCCCCTGTTTTACCAGAAGCGAGTACCAGAGGTACTGATTCAAAACGAGGATTTAAGCGAGGAATTTTACCAAATCCTTGAAGATGAAAACCTTGATGACACCCAGCAAGCCAAGCTAGAAAGGAAATTTGCCCGCGAAACCGAAGTTATTAAACGTGATGATAGGTTAGAGACAATAGCAAAAGATATTGTTTACCACTTTCCTCGTCGTGGCTATCTTGGTAAAGGCTTGGTGGTTTCTCTTGATAAATTCACTGCGGTGAAAATGTACGACAAAGTACAGTACCACTGGAAAGCAGAAATTAAAAATCTGGTGGGACGAATTAAGAAATCTAGTAATGATATTGAGAAAATTCGCCTGAAAAAGATTCTCGACTTTATGCGAGAAACAGAAATGGCTGTGGTGATTAGTCTGGAAGGAAGCGACAGCGAAGTTGAAAAATTTGCGAAACAAGGACTTGATATCAAACCCCACCGCGAAAGAATGAATACCGTTGATGCACAGGGACATGATATCGAGTATCAATTTAAAGATGAGGAAAATTCCCTGCGGTTGGTGTTTGTCTGCGCCATGTGGCTGACGGGTTTCGATGCGCCCACTCTCTCGACGCTTTACCTTGACAAGCCCATGAAAGACCACACGCTGATGCAAACTATCGCCCGTGCGAACCGCATCACCTCATATCAGATTCACAACGTCACCAAAACCAACGGCGAAATTATTGATTATTACAACGTCTTCCGCAACATGAAGCAAGCCTTGGCAGATTACGCTTTGGGCGATGATGGAGACAAAGAAGACTCACCCATTCAAGAAAAGTCTAACCTGTTTGAGTTACTTGATGATGCGATCGCCCAAGGACTGAATTTTTGTCGGGAACTGGGGATTGATTTAGAAAGCATCCTCAAAATTCAGGAAACTTTCGAGAAATTAGGACAATTTAACCAGTTTGCTGACACTCTACTGCAAAAAGATGAATGGCGTAAAGGATTTTTTGTCTATCAAAATACTATTACCTCACTCTATGAAGCCTGTAAACCAGAGATAATCAAGAAACCACGTCCATTGGTTTTCATCTTCCAATATCTGCGAGGGGTGATTGATAGCATCATTGAACGCAAAGATATTGACCATGCAAGTTTAAAAATTGCGGAACTGCTAGATGAAAGCGTAGTTGCTGATAATCAAGGAATTACCACTAAAGAATATAGTGCAGAATACAACATTATCCAGACAGGTCAAGTCTGGGATTTAAGCAAAATTAACTTCGAGCAACTCAAAGCCGAATTTAGCTACAAACCCTATAAAAATATTGAAATTACCGATTTACGCAGTTTTATTGAAGACAAGCTGAACAAAATGATTCAGCAAAACACCACCCGCACCGACTTCGCCCAAAGGCTACAAGCCATCATTGACAAATACAACGCTGGTGGTTCATCAATTGATAACTACTACGAAGCTCTGGTTAATTTTACAGAAAACCTGAAAGCAGAAGCAGAAAGACATATTCGGGAAGGCTTAACAGAAGACGAATTGGAACTATTTGATTTACTCAAGAAAGACAAAATGACTGCGGAGGAAACTCAAAAAGTCAAATTAGCTGCACAGTCTCTCTTGCATCGACTCATAGCAGAACAACCAAAAGTCTTAGTGCAAGATTGGTATAAAGATATGCAGAGCCAGCGCAGAGTGCAATCCGTAGTTGAAGCAGTTTTAGATCAAAACCTGCCTGAAAGCTATGATAGAGCGTTATTTAAGTTTAAATGCGATACAGTATTTGATTTGATGTATGACCACGCTAGCAAAGGTTCAAAGTGGGCGGGATAAAAGGTATTAATTTTAACAAGCTTTCTAGCTTATAAACTAACGCACAAAAAAACAACCTCTTTCAATATGTCCTTTTAGCTGTCAGCAATTATTGAGGAAAGTAGGTTGGGATACGTCACTGGATCTAAGCGTAAAAACAATCACTGATTAAGAAATAAGTAGTGTTAGCTAAGAAGAAAAATAGCAACCCAGAAATCAAATATAGTGTGTTTAAAAATTTGGGATGGGTGCGGTTAGAGCAAGGTAAGAATAAAGAAGCACAACAACGTCTGCAAGCTTCAAAAATGTTTCGATTCCTTTAATGGGATAAATTTAAGTCACTAGATATACTACGGTATCCTCTTGAAGCTTTACTATAAAGTAGTTCACAACTTTATACTGAATTGGTTTTTGGAGACAAATATAATATCTTAGTGCTAAAATATCTAGTTTTGGTCTTTAATAGTACAATTGATCTACATCAATGAGGATAGACCAGTTATCCAATAGCAGTTCTAAAGTATGGCTCGCGGTGAAATTCTCAGAAAACTCTTTAAAAGCTTCTCTCGCAACGAGAGAGAAGAGTTTTTGGCTGCGGCTCAAGAACTGATTGAAGAAGAAAGAAATAAAAATCACATCCTGCTGGCTAGAGATTTGGAAAAACTGCTTCAAAATGGCAATGGCTACACTAAACCCCTAGCATCTAACCTAGCTCCCTGGCATCAGTTTCCTGAACCACCTAAAGATAAAGACACTGGACTAGCTTTACTGGATGTCAAGCGATTTGACCTGACATGGGATAATATCGTCCTCAGTGAAAAAATTTTTGATATCCTGCAAGAAATTGTTCTGGAAAACCGTAAGCAAGACATCCTTGCAGCTTATAACCTCAAACCCAAAAACAAACTACTCTTTTGTGGGCCACCAGGTTGTGGCAAAACCCAAACCGCAAAAGTTCTTTCTAGTGTCTTGAGTTTACCCCTTGTTTATGTCAACCTGACAGCAGTATTTTCTTCTTACTTAGGTGAAACAGCAACCAATCTTCAGAAAATTTTTACATACATAGAAAAAGGCGAATGGCTGGTTTTATTCGATGAGTTTGATGCGATCGCTCGTGATCGAGATAACTTAAATGAACATGGTGAAGTCAAACGTCTAGTCAATAGCTTGTTACAACTCATTGATAATGCAACTAATCAAAGTATATTTGTTGCTGCTACTAATCACGAAAAACTATTAGACAGTGCAGTTTGGCGACGATTTGATGAGGTGATTTTCTTTGACAACCCAACACTAGAATTACGCACGGCTCTTTTAAGCCGTTATCTGTCTGGTATCCGTTATACTGCTATTAATCTATCTACTTTTGCAGAACGGCTAGAAAATGCTACTGGAGCAGATATAGAACGTATTTGTTCTGATGCAATTAAAGCCGTAATTCTACGTGGGGAGCGTACCTTGAGAGCTGATGATTTAGAAGTTGCGATAGGACGTTTTTTAGAAAGGCAAAGTATAATATCAAACTCAAAATTATCATCTAAGTCAAATCCTAATGGTAAGTCAGTTTGAACACCTTAAATTACCGAGAATAATCAATATCGAATTACCACGACGATCTCATGGTGGAGGTGGTGGTGGAAAACGCGCTGATTTTATTGAACATGGTAAGCATTTATTAGATCAACTTTCTGGACTGACGGAACGTACCAAGCAAAAGAGCAACCCTTTCCGCCTTGATCCAAAATTAATTTTTAAGATTAAAGTTACTAAAAAACTTTCAGACGATCTAGTTAATCAGACAGGATTAGATATCCTAGCATTTGAGCCTGATAAAGCCATAGTTGTCTTCTCGTCTGATCTGGAGTTAAAAGAATTTAGGAGACGTTTAGAAAATTACAGTCATATTACAGAAGGACACGAATATTCATATTTAGGAGCGATTGATGAGTTAGTCCCCCTCGAACGTGAAGATCGCATTGGTCGTTTGTTAGAGTTAAAGCCTGTACAACTAGGTGAACTTGCAGCTTTAGATTTAGAATTATGGCACACAGGCGATCGCCAAGAAATGAAAGTTTCTCTAGAACATATTGCTGAAACAATAGAGTACTTTTCCAGCGATACTGCTCCTATGAGAATGAGTGATAGTTACGTTGGTGAATATCTGTGTATAGCTAGAATTAAAGTCACTCACGAAGTTTTAGAGTTTTTACTGGAACTCGAAACTGTCAAAGAAATTGATCGTCCTCCCCAACCTGCATTTGAGAGAACTGCCGATTATAATTTACCAATTTCCCGTATACCCGAAGTTATTTCTCCACCTGAAGATAATTGCGGCATTCTTGTTATTGACTCAGGTGTACAAAGAGGTCATCCCTTAATTGCTCGTGTACTCGGTGAAGCTGATGTATTTCCAGATCCAGCACAGCAATTAATAAGAGGTGGTGCAGATGATGTACATGGACATGGTACAAATGTTGCTGGCATTGCTATATATGGAGATGTCGAAAATTGTATTAAAAAACTGTCATTTGATCCAACAGTTTGGTTATTTTCTGCTCGTGTAACAGATGAAAACTGCGAATATTATGAGGATCTTCTCGTAGAAACTCAACTAGATCAAGCCATTCGTGCTTTTGTAGATCAGTACCCTAACTGCAAAGTCATAAATATTTCATTAGGTAATGCTAAACAAATCTATAGAGATGGAATGAAGCAGTTTCGATTAGCAGCAAAAATAGATGAAATTGCTTATCAATACCAAAACCAAAACAAAAATATTATTTTTGTGATTTCAGCAGGAAATTCTTATCATGAAGAGTTAGGGTATGAACAATTACGAACTGAATACCCAAATTATTTACTGAATAAGAAGGCCCGAATTATTGATCCAGCAACTTCTGCGATCGCACTAACTGTAGGTTCTTTATCTTATGGACGTGGTAGTATGACAGAACCTGGTGATGTGCGTCGTCAGGCGATCGCAAAATTACGAGGATACCCTTCTCCCTTTACCAGAACTGGTTTTGGAGTAGATGGTATGATTAAGCCTGATGTTGTAGATTTTGGTGGAGATTTAGCATTAGACCTTAGTTATCGAGAAGCGTTAGGTTTGCCTAAAGTTAGTCAATTAGAAGATAATGTAGCTGGGATTTCTGTTGTTACTTTCTCCAAAAATTTCCAAAGTTCTTTATTTAATATCTGTAGCGGTACAAGTTTTGCTGCACCTCGTGTAGCTAACATTGCTGCTCAACTCTTCACAAAATATCCAAATGCCAGTTCTAACCTCATTCGAGCATTAATTGTCAATTCTGCGGTGCTTCCCAAAGAAATTCCAGATGAATTTAGTAAGGGTACAGAATCTAAAAAAATTAAAAAGCAGCTACAAATCTATGGCTATGGACAGACTGATTTAGAACGTGCAATGTATTCTGCTGAAAACTATGTTGTTCTATCTGAAGATAATATTTTTATTCCAGTGGGCAAGTTCCATATTTATGAAATCCCCCAACTACCAGAGGAATTTTTTGATATAGAAGGTACCCGCACATTATCAGTTACCTTGGCCTTTGATCCTCCAACTCGTCCAACTCGTGGCGACTCATATTTAGGGGTAACTATGGAATTTAATATTTTTAAAGGTATTGACAAGGAAAGTGTCGTAAATGCCTATGTAGATGCAAGTAGAACAGATAAGCCTGGTGAATTTGCAGAAATACCAATAAAAAATTTGAAGAAAAAATATCCAAAACGTAGTATTACTATTGATTTATCCCCAGGTTCCAATCTTCGTAAGAAAGGAACTGTACAAAGAGGTCAAACACAACTAAAGTCAGGAGCTAAGAAATACAATAATTTACCGATGACTTTGGTGGTGAGTTGTAATCGTAAATGGGCAAATCCAGATGAAATTGAAATCCAACGTTATGCTTTAGTTGTTAGCGTCAGTCATTCCGATCCGCAAGTTAATTTATATAATCGTCTAAAACTAAAGGTTGATGAGATTGATCTAAGAGAAAGAAGCCGAGCAAGGATTTAAATAATAAAAACCTAATATTTACCGTAATGAGAATTATATATTTTTTTGTCTAAGTACCGATAATTCAGGAGAGTCATAGCTGACTATGGATGTCGAGTGCAAGATTATATGTGATCGCACAAGTTTCGACAATGTGTGGTGACAAGATGGCGATCACAGAAAGTGCGATCTCATTGATACATCCCATTGATACTAAGAGCAATTAGCTTTGCAGATGGAAATTAATTACTGCTAATACAATGATTTGGCTGTTACTGGGGAGCAATCATAATTGAATCTAAACACTAATAGTGATAAATCTTTACTGAGCTTGATTTTTAAGAATTATACAACTTTTTTATTTATAAATAATAGCTGCGCTCAACAAATTATACAACTTTATTTTCTGAGACTTAGATGAACTAGAATGTAAATGTAGGGCTTATAGGCTTATAAATTATATAATTTTTCTATATTTTTACAAGATATTTTGGATTAAAATAGCGTAATTAATTTTTAAGCTGAAGTTATTATATAACAATTCGTTGTTGATGCTTCAGCTTCTTTTTTAACTGGCAATCGCTTGACTTTAAACATTACAACAAAGAGCATATTAAAATTTTTATTCTTCCGTAAGCTTTAATTGGAAGGCGAGAGCGCGGTTAAGAGCGCACAATAAAGAGTTGTTAGCGGCGAATTTTTTTAAATAATATCCAGGCTATTATACTGGTAAGCACTCCAGCAACAACGCTTCCACCAAAGACTGCTGTCAGGAAAAAAGGTGTTTCTTTTTGTGGTGGATATTGGCTTACTAATATTGAAGATGCGATTTGGCTGATTGCTAACCCGATACCAACACTACCGATAATATTTTCTAAATTGCGATCGCTTTTAGTTCGCTCAATATCGATAATACCTTGTATGGTCTTAATGTAATTTTCCATTAATGTTAAACCAGGGCTAAAGTTAGCTTGGTCAGTTTCGATTTGTACTAAAAACTTTTCGTTAGCATAGTTGCTGAATATTTGCAAAAATTCCCAATCGCTATTACTATCTAACTTTATTAGTTCTTGGTAACGTTTTTGATAATTGTTGATGTTTACTTCTATGGTGCGTTTTTGGTCATCTAAATACGCTAAGTTATTAGTATATTTTAATAAGATTTCTGGGGTGTTTTTCAGAAAAGTTTCTAATTCATTAATTTTAATATCTGGTTTTTTCAAGTTAGCATTCAAATTATTCACAATAGCTTGTGCTAGGTTAGCTGCTTGTTTTAAATTATCTTTAATTTCCTGACTTTGAGAATTAGCCCAATAAATTTTATGGCGGTATCTTAAAAGTCGGAGCAATTGAGGAGATAACTTGCTATTAATTTCCCTAATTGCATCTGTTTTAATTTGATCAGGAAACAAACAAATTAATAGATGATAACTATCATGCAAGTTTTGTGCTTTTGCTGGAAGTCGTTGCAGTTCAAATATAGTTCCACCAAAAAACTTACCTTGACCGATAAAATCATTTTGCCAATTTTGCTGCGGATGTAATTTTAATTGGGCAAAACATTCTTGTGCTGTGGCTTGGGGGTCTTGATTATCTGTAGATAACTGGCCCCAAATTAACCAACTTTGACCAAGGTTGCCATGTTGGTTATTTATTTTATTCAGAATTTCTGTTTGTAAATTATGCAAACAATCAATAGATTGCGGAGAGTATTTGTAATCGGATATATAGTTAGCAGTACAGTCTACTTGCAGTGCATAAGTATCTCCCATTTGGACGGGATAGTAATAACCATTTAAAGGACTGGGAAAAATTTCATATTTTTTATGACCTAGTAATTCAACATAATCTAAACTATCTGTTTCTGCTTGGGCTAGTTCTGCAAGCTGTTTACTATCTAACTGATTACCATAAACTTTTTGCCAAAAAAGTTGCCGATTTTGTTTGAGTTTTTCTTCATCTTGTCCCAAACCAGCTTTAAGGTCATAAAGAAACAAATCGAGGGTGGGATAAATTAATTGATAATTTTGATTCATAATGTTTTTGTTTCGCGTAAAGACGCAAAGAAAGACGCTATAATTATGACTTTGGCAAGAAGTCTATTCATAAGGAAAAAATGGTGTTGATGACTTCTTTCGCTGTTTTTATAGGATTTAACGCCTGAAAAACTTGCTGTGCTATTACTGCTAATTTATTTTGATCAACTTTTCGATCAAATTTGACTAGCTGCTCTTCAATTTCTCTCGAAGCATTGTCAATTTCTGTATTTGTGGAATCTGGTTTATATTGAGGTAAACTTTCCACACCTTTACTGCGGAGTTGAGCGATCGCATCTATATTGTCATATATTTGATCGTAGGCGGCTTTGAGGGGAGGGTGACTGATGGCGATCGCATATAGTTGCTCGATATCGCCAGGAATATTAATTGTCTGTAGTTGTGCCTGAATATGACTTGGTAATGGTGAGTCAAGCTGGTAGAGTGCGAAAATAAAGGCTTTTAGTTCTGATACTTCTAATGGTTTCATTGTGAAAAGTTGCCAGTAATAGTAAAAGCTGCCCAGAAGTAAGGGTGATTATAGGGTTGTTTACTAGGTTCTGGGTTATTCTTAAGTTTATTTAAATGGCGTGACCAGCAATTGTAAAGGAGTCCTTGATTTTCAGGAACTTTGGCAAGTTGCGCTGCATACCATTGTGCTAGTTCTGCATTGGTGACATTTCGCAACCATTGGGTAGCTTCAGCTAAAGCTATAGTTTCTGGTTTACCTTGTTGCAGCAGTTGGTAAAACTGAATCATCACCAAAGCACTAGCGGCTGATTCTACAGTCCACAGGGTACTGACGACATGAGCCACACCGCAACCCATAAAGCCACTGACAAGCCCTACATATTCTGTAGTGATGGTGTGATTTCCGGTGATTGCAGTTTCGCAAGCTGCTAAGGTGACGAGTTGATAGCTTTGCAATTTAAAGCCGTGGATATCCGCTAGAGTTAACTTGTCTTCATCTGCTAATGCTAAAAAAGATAACGCCGGATTTTGGAAGTTATATACACCATGTCCTGTAAAGTGAAAAATATTGTAGCTTTGGGGCAAAGCATTTATCAGTGCTTTTTGTGTGGCTTGTTCAGAATGCAGACGTGTAGGGTTGGCAAACATTTGGCTGATGGCTTCTGATTCGATTTCGGCGAAATCTAATGAGGGATAACCCGTACTGTTGGGATGTTCGATGCTAAGTAAATTTTTTTGGTTATAATTGTCTTTCTTAACAGAGATAGAGCCAATTTTTGCACTGGGTAAATAGCTGATGGTAAATTCAGGTGGAAACAGTGCATGAAGAGGGAAGCGGTGCAAATCGCGGTGAGGAATGAGAATTAATTGAGTAATATCTGGAATTGTGGAGACGACAGCATTTATATCGAGAATATGACTCAGATTCCGCAGCATTTCGGGTAAATTGTCGCGCCATGTTCTATCTTTTTCGCCTTGCTTGTCTTTATCCTTGGGATAATTGGCGTATTGTTCGTTCCATTTTTTCACCCAGGCTTCAAAATCGCGTAAACGTTGCGCCTGAGTTAGACACTCGGTATTGCCTAAAACAATTGGTGACGGGGCGTTATGTTTAAGAATGAAAGTATGTAAGGCGTAAGAACTGAGATGCCAATAAACAATGGCAGTTGAAGGATTAAGCAGTTGTTGTATTTCTGAATAATTAGGAGAAGAAATTTCATCGCTCCATCCATCCAAAAGCCAACGCAAGCAAGTATTTTTGCCTTCTTCTGCCAATTCAATCGCTTGCAGCAAATCTCCAGACTGCACGGCTAAATCAACAGTTAACTGCTGAATCCAAGCAAATTTTAAAGCTAGTTGTTTTTTACTTCGCTCAGAGCGATTTGGTTCATTTAATAAGCGCCGCAACAACTCAGTACCTTGGCGCTGGAGTTCTGTAGCTTCGGCTATTTCTCCCAAATCTAACAGCACGCGAATTAAATCTTGCAAAACTTCCAGATGCAACTCAGGAAAATTTGTTGCTGTGAGAGTTTGCAGTGCCGTTTTGTAACTGTTAATAGCTTTGCGCCAAAAATAGCGAGTGTTATAATTACCTCGCCCTTGGTAATAATGAGAATCACCTATCGCCCGATGCAATTTTCCCCAACCTTCTGGGTGAGTTTCTTGCTGACAATGTTTTAATCCTTCCTCATAGCTGGCTAATCTTCCCTCATAGCCACGCTTATTTAAATCTGGATTGTTAAATTTTAAAGCTAGGTTATGTGCTGCCGCATGAGGTAAAGGAAATGTAGAGAAATCTATCCTCTCTACTATTACGTTTCCAGCTACAATTCCTCGGTTCATCCAAGCTATGTAAAAGTCAGCTTTGAATTCTATGGCTTTGTCATAAGATGTGATCGCTTCTTGAAATCGCCCTAAATTACTCAGCGCCACACCTCGGTTGTACCAAGCTGAGTAGTCGTCAGCTTT
The DNA here is from genome assembly GCF_009856605.1 of Trichormus variabilis 0441. Lineage (NCBI taxonomy): Bacteria > Bacillati > Cyanobacteriota > Cyanophyceae > Nostocales > Nostocaceae > Trichormus > Trichormus variabilis. The sequence goes on from NZ_CP047242.1 coordinate 5,666,514, forward strand.
GAATTCTATGGCTTTGTCATAAGATGCGATCGCTTCTTCAAATCGCCCCAAATTAGCCAGCGCCACACCTCGGTAATTCCAAGCTGAGTAGTCGTCAGCTTTGAATTCTATAGCTTTGTCATAAGATGCGATCGCTTCTTCAAATTGCCCTAAATTATCCAGCGCCACACCTCGGTTGTACCAAGCTGAGTAGTCGTCAGCTTTGAATTCTATGGCTTTGTCATAAGATGCGATCGCTTCTTCAAATTTCTCTAAATTGAATAGTGTGTTACCCCTACCATACCAAGCATTGAATACTTCTGGAAAGTTGGGATTGATTTGCAAAGCAGTTTCAAACGAGGTCAGTGCTTCTTGATATAATTTGAGGCTATTTAAGATTACCCCACGATTAGTCCAAGCTTCAGGAAAATTATGTTTGAATTCTATAGCCCTATTATAAGAAGCGATCGCTTGTTCAAATCGCCCCAAATTACACAGCGCCACACCCCGGCTGTACCAAGCTGAGTCATCGTCAGGCTTGAATTCTATAGCTTTGTCAAAAGATGTGATTGCTTGTTCTAATTGCCCTAAATTAGCCAGTGCCACACCTTGATTTAACCAAGCCTCTGCTTCGTCACTCGTCAATTCAATAGCATCATTGAATTGATTACTTGTTTCTTCTTCCTCCGCGTCCTCTGCGCCTCTGCGGTTCGTTTCTCCTCCCCCCAACCGCCTCCCAATATCACCCGCAACATCACTAACTTCCCCAATACTCAACTCACCCAGCCGCACCATCCGACTTACCAATTCATCATTTGGCTTAGCTGAAGCGAACAATCTTTCGCCAAAACCCCGCAACCACTCCACCAAATCACCTTCATTGATGTGCTTTGCAGCCAAGAAACCTTTTGCTTCTCCTCTAGTCAAGCCATCATTGACTTCTGCTAACAACTGGAGAAACAACGATTCATACTCCGCATCCGTTAACCGTTGCGGTGGTTCTACTTTGTTCTGTTCCCTGACTGGGGAATGCTTTCTGCCAAATAAACGCCCAAAAGACCTCTTGAGCCACTGCCAAAGTTGCTTGAGCATCTGCCGCAATCATGTATCGCTTTTATGATACATTCTAGCAATTTTACGGTTGGTCATTGGTCATTGGTTATTGGTAAGCGTTTCCGGGATATTTACGTTTTGTAATCACGAATAGATTCTTGATTGCAAGATGAATTGCGATCGCATCTTTGTCGCACAGCAGAACTTTCTCAAATAATTTTGAACTTATGGAATTACTCAAAACCTTTATCAGTAATGGATTCAAACAATTGTTTAACCGTTTTATTTGAGATTTTTACTAAAAATCAAGTTTACCATAGAGGTTAAGCTGAAATTGTTCAATCGTTTTATTTTATCGACAACGGCAGATTAAATATTCGAACTGTAATAATTGTTTAACCGAATTCTTTGTCTACAAATATTTGTAGAGTAGATAAGATAATTTCTAGATGTGACTACTATATCACATCTAGAAATATTTTTTTTGGCATTGCCTAAAGCAATACTGTGTCTATCTCGCCAAAACTGATTTGTTAGATGGTAATGTCAGGTTGTCTCGCCACATATCAATTCCCATAGCAAATCTATCCCATCTCCAATATATTCAGAATCTTGGTTTTCATTAATCCATCGAGAAAGATTAATGACTACGCTATGAGTTTTTTCATCGATTTTCTTCAGCACAAATGCGCCAATAAGACGCACATTAAATTCTGAGTCTTTGAGGAGTTCTAGTAAGCCAGGAATTGCTGCTTCTTTACCTATATTACCCAACGCAAATGCGGCACTAGACCGCACATTCAATTCTGAGCCTTTGAGAAGTTCTAGTAAGCTAGGAATTGCTGCTTCTGTACCTATGTTACCCAACGCATTTGCGGCACTAGACCGCACATTAGATTCTGAGTCTTTGAGGAGTTCTAGTAAGCTAGGAATTGCTGCTTCTGTACCTATGTTACCTAACGCAAATGCGGCACTAGACCGCACATTAGATTCTGAGTCTTTGAGGAGTTCTAGTAAGCCAGGAATTGCTGCTTCTGTACCTATGTTACCTAACGCAAATGCGGCACTAGACCGCACATTAGATTCTGAGTCTTTGAGGAGTTCTAGTAAGCCAGGAATTGCTGCTTCTGTACCTATTCTAACTAACGCATTTACGGCACTAGACCGCACATTAGATTCTGAGTCTTTGAGAAGTTCTAGTAAGCCAGGAATTGCTACTTCTGTACCTATATTACCTAACGCATCTGCGGCACTAGACCGCACATTAGATTCTGAGTCTTTGAGGAGTTCTAGTAAGCCAGGAATTGCTGCTTCTGTACCTATTCTACCTAACGCAAATGCGGCACTAGACCGCACATTAGATTCTGAGTCTTTGAGGAGTTCTAGTAAGCCAGGAATTGCTGCTTCTGTACCTATTATGCCTAACGCAAATGCGGCACTAGACCGCACATTAGATTCTGAGTCTTTGAGGAGTTCTAGTAAGCCAGGAATTGCTGCCTCTGTACCTATTCTAACTAACGCAAATGCGGCACTAGACCGCACATTAGATTCTGAGTCTTTGAGGAGTTCTAGTAAGCCAGGAATTGCTGTTTCTGTACCTATGTTACCTAACGCATTTGCGGCACTAGACCGCACATTAGATTCTGAGTCTTTGAGGAGTTCTAGTAAGCCAGGAATTGCTGTTTCTGTACCTATTCTACCTAACGCATTTGCGGCACTAGACCGCACATTAGATTCTGAGTCTTTGAGGAGTTCTAGTAATCTATCAACTGCCGCCTTTTTCTCTCCTAATGCAGCACGATATTTTTGAAATCGTACTTGTTCTATTTGTTGTTCTTTCTCTTTTAACAATTGCAAAGCTTGAGTTTGAAAAGCCGTTTCATTCAGGCTACATAAAATTTGAAATACTTGTGATTTAATTTGAGAACTAACTTGCAAAGAATCGCTGACTTCAAGATTTACTAAATTTTGTAAAATTTCTATGGCTGGAGAATCTTTGGCAGTTTTTAAATTTTTGATATCTTCAGCAAGGCAATTCCCAGCAAATAATAAGTCACGATGCAACCACTGTTCATATTCGCTATTCTTGCTGAGAACTTTTCTAATAGCTGTAGCCGCTTTATTTGGTGCTTGCTGAGTAATTAATAGCAGTAATACCTCTCGCCAATGAGGGTCATGGAGATGCTGATCAATATACTGTAAAACAATATCAAAATCGTCTTGATCGTCTGCTTGATAATTAATTTCTCTAGCACACAGATATTCCTGAAAGGTTTTATGCACAAAAGCATAGCAATCTTGACCTTGTTCATTAAGCAGTCCAGTACGTTCCTGAATCAAACTTAAAAACCGTTTCGCTTTCTCCTCTGCTTTATAAAGTTCAATTTCCTTCAAAGATTTGATTTCTCTTTTTAATTTGTCAAGCAAATCTTCACAAGCAATTAGTGTTCCCCCTTCTTTATCTGCTGTACTGCCTTGTCCATGAATCCAAAAGGCTAATTTTCGCATCAAAAATAGTAAATCTTCAATATCAATATCTTGTAAAAAATGGTTGACGTTAATTTCCTTATTCGCATCCCAAGAAGTTAAGAGAGTTTCTACGGCTTTCTCATAAAGTTTGTGACGACCTTTAGGCAAAACTGCCTGGTAGCGGTGAATCAGAGCAATAATAGTCAACAGCAAAGGGTTACGCGCTAGTAATTTGAGACGCTCATTTTTATTTAATGCTTCTCGTAAAGTTGTTTTACGTCGCTCTGCCTCTGATTTATCCTGAATACGGCTGTTATACCAACAGTTAATAAACTTTTCTATCTTCTCATCATCAAAAGATAAAAGCTCGTAATGGGCAAACTCTTGAGTATTGAAAAAATCACGTTTATAACCAGCAGGACGAGAAGTAATAACTGCACAATTTGTCGGAAATTGTCCTAAAAAATTCTCAATTTTCCGCACTACATCATATCGTTTATTTTCCTGAGCAATTTCATCCAATCCATCAAAAAAGATAAAAGTGTGTCCATCTTCTAACCAATATTCAAAAAAACCTACAGGTAAGGTTTTAACACATAGATTTTTTTCAACAAATTGCTTAACATATTCAATAACGCTAATATTTGCTTGCCTAGCAAAATCTCGTATAGGAATTATAATAGGTAAATAGTCTGCTGCTGTTATATTCAGTTGTTCAATCTGCTTCTGAGCTAACATCACCACAAAATAACTCAGTAAAGTAGTTTTTCCAGAGCCGGGCGCACCTAAAAGAACAAACTTTTGGCAGTTGGTTTGACTTAAAATTTGGGAAGCTAAAAATTTTCTCCCGGAAGATTTTCTTAAAGCACGCTGTCTCTGTTCCCAAAGTAATTGTTGCTGACTTTGGCTCAAATTGGATGACAATAACTCTGTTTCGATGCTGGAGTTGAGATTATTTATATCCTTGTGGTTATCCTCCTGCACTTCTGGTAATACAAAAATATTTACTAGCTTCTCCGATTTTTCTACTTCTTGTCCTGGTACAGCAATCCCAGCAAACTTAACATCATCAAACCAATTTACTAATTGCTGAAGATAGTTTTCCTTGGCAATCTGAAACCTTATGCAATTATCTGTATTTTGAAAATAAGTTGTAACAAAAACCTCCATCCATGAATAAACATAATCAATTTTAATTTCTTTCATTTTTGAGTCAGCTAAAGCTGCTTTTTGGAAAACAACAGCTAAATAATCTACATCAGGCTTTCCCTCATTTTCTAAAGGTTTCTGTAGCTCTGACAATCCTTGTTCTTTAAAAAAATTACATAAAAATTTTGGTATAAAGTCTGGTGGACAAGAATAAAATAATCGGGTTTCTTGCTTACAAGCTTCTATCGTTGCAGTTTTAATCGCCTTATCTAAATCACTAGGGTTAAGTTTGCTCGTAACACCACTCAGTAAAGCTTTAGAAACTTCTACTGTGACTAATTCTCCTACCCATGCACCAACCATTGCACCAATCATTATGATGGTCTCCACATAATTGATTTAAATGAATAAGTATAGATTATATATTGATACTAATGATACCAGTATATTTACTATATTAATTAAACTTACGCAATTTTTTTCTGATTTTTCGCTGTTTGAAGTCTTTTATCATCTAATTTTGGGCTGCTTATACTTGCTACCAGAGTTTACTTAGCGAAAACCAGCAACTGAATAAAAAAGACTACAGAAAGATTTGCGAATAGCAGCAATTGCCCTTTCCATAAATGCAGTGATGGTTACTCGTAACCAAAAGGATTTCTCTCAAATTCCCAGTTTAGTGCTGGAGAATGGAACAAATTAAAACAGAGGAATTTTCACTACGATGAAAATACTACAATAAAGTAGTAACGCATCTAACCTCTGGAGTTCTAACAGTGGGCTTATTTGATGATTTGAGTCGGTTTCTGGAAAACCGTTTAGAGGAATTCTTGCGGAATAATCCACATTTGGAGTTGGAGGCGCTGTTAGAACAGCTGCGTCAGCAAGAGGAAGATACTTTAAAGTTGATAGCAGATTTACAGTTACAAGAGAAGCGATCGCAAGAAGATATTCTCGCCACAGCGCAAGAAATCCAGCGTTGGCATATCCGAGTTCAAAAAGCCAAAAATGCTAATAGACAAGATTTGGTGGGGCCAGCAGAAGAGAGAGAAGCAGCTTTATTGCGCGAGGGTAATCAGCTTTGGGGACATATGCAGGGGCTAAAAGAACGCTTAGAGCAATCCAAAGAATTACTTAGTAAGATACAAGCTAGGCGGCAAGAAGTACAAACCAAAGCAGCACAAGCACAAACAGCACGGGCTAAAGCCCAAACCCAACAACGTATAGAAACTAATGGTTGGTGGAATTCTACTACCAGTTCTAGTGGCGGATTTGATGATTTAGAAGAAAAGTTCCGCCGTTGGGAAACCCAAGATGAACTAGAGCAAATGAAGCGTAATTTGGGAAAATAAGTAAAAAATGTCTACATAGGAGATAGTCTGGGGAGATATCCCATTATTCAATGGAGAAAGAAAATATTTTCAGGATTTAATTCCTTTAAATTGTTCTTTCGCTTTGGCAAAAGCTTCCTGCATGACAGATTGGATTTTTTGCGGGTCTGGTTTATTACCACCCATTAAATCGCCAAAGTAGACGCAGGCTGTCTCCCCTAAAGACCAGGTGTAAGCGGCTGCCCAAGATGCGGCGATCGCACTCCCAAATCCTGGGATAAACTTAACTAACTCTCTTCCTATGGCTTGGGCTAAAAAACCACCGGCGATCGCACTCACAATACCACCTGCTTGGGATGGTGTGAGTGTTTGACCATATAATTTACCTAAAAGCGTCACCATCGATACTTGCAATGCAGTGAGTACTGGCATCGTGGCAAAGGGTAAGGGTACGGCTGCGAGTGCAGCAGCCATCACCGCAAATGATAAGGTGTAACGTCTGCCTGCATCCCGGTAAATATTGCCCAGTTTCTCGCTTGTTGGCTTATCTAATAACTGGTAAATAGCTTGGGCTTCCGCTTCTGGGAGGAGTTCTGCCAAATTATCTCTGAGGGCATCTAAGCCGTAAAATACAGGATTGTAGCCATCTTCTTCTAGGGTAAAGTCGATGAGGAGTGAACGGTCATAAAGTCCTGTAAAAGCTGCTTGAATCGCCGCAAAAGCCCTGTTTATTTCCTCATAGTTTGGTGGATAATCTGGATGATCCTCAACACCAGGGGGGTAAACTTCATGTAAACAAGTAACTGCGAGTAAACAGGGAATTTCTGGATATTTGCGCCGCAATTCTTGGGCAATTTGTCGCAAGGTATCAGTAGCGAAATCATTGATTTTCACTGTCAAAATCAAGACTCTGGCGCGGCTACTTTTTTCTTGTAAGTCTCCTATCAACTCTTGAATTACTGCCTGAGTTTCCTGGTTGATATCGCCTAGCCCTACGGTATCAGTAAAAACTAGTAAAGGCAAGTCGTTAGATGGATAGGCGTAGCGTTGGGTGTGTTGGGTGTGGGGACAAAAGCCTTGTCCGACAATCTCCGCAGAAACGCCTGTTAGACCCCGCACAATGGAACTTTTACCTGCTTGTGGCTTGCCAATTAGCACAGCCTCTGTAGTTGGCAGTTCTTGGCGTACCTTTTCCAAAATCTCGGCAACTTCGGCTTCACTCACACTAAACCACTGGACAAACTTCTGAGAAACCTGTTCCACTGGTAATCGCTGCACCACACTATCTGCTGCCTTTTTCCAGACACCAGTCACACGATTTGCCCAAGAATTATCGCCTCGCCTAGTCATTGCACTTGCTGGTTAAGTTACACCCTTTATATATTTTAATTTTGCATGACGGCATCTAATAAAACATCAGCACCAAAGCGGACGACATCAGTGCAGGGTAAACCAGTTTCTGCTATTGTGTGAGCGATCGCCTCTTTTGCTGCATACTCATCTAAGTGGGCAGTATTCAAAGCTATACCTACCACAGGCACAGTCCCAAACGCCCCGCCGCCACTGGCTACAGTTTCATACAGCCGAATTACTTCTGGTAAGGGCGGAATTGGTACATGAGGATTATTGCCGTTGTGAGTCTGTCCGGCGCGGTGTACCAATACTAGTTGGGTGGGTTGGGAACCACGAATCAGAGGTAAGGTAGCGGTAGAACCAGGATGTAGTAAGGAACCTTGCCCTTCAATGTGCAAAATATCGTAGTTTTTGCCATAGCGCATCACCATCTGTTCCACTGCACCAGCAGCAAAGTCTACCCGTACCGCATCCAAGGCGACACCATCCCCTTCCAACATCACACCAGTCTGCCCAGTAGCCAAAAACTTAGAACGCCAACCCCGCAATTTTGCCGCCCAATGTAGTTCTAAACTAGTGGACATTTTCCCGATTGCCATATCCGTTCCCACTGTCAGCACCCGCCGACAGGGTAAAGTCCGCGCTGCACCACTAGCCACATCTAAATTAGCTGGTTCTTTGCGGACATCCCAAATTAATTGTCCTGGTTGGAGGAGGGCATTTAAATCGGGGATATTTGCCAAGGGGGTGTGTAAGCCATTTACCAATGACATCCCCGCTTGCAGGGCAGTTTTCAGTTCTATCCAGTAATCATCTGGTATACCACCACCCTTGGGGGCAATACCAATCACTAAGACTTGGGGTTTATACTCTAAAGCTGCTTCTACCGACTTGACAATCGGGACATCTCGCTTAATCCCTGTGATTTCTCTCAAGGATTGGCCTGCACAGTTGCGGTCAATGACTGCGACAATAGGGGCTTCACTGTAGCGTAAAAGTGCTAGCCCTGTTTTGCCAATAGTTCCCGTAGTTCCTTCATGTAGCAGAATTGCTACTCGTTGATTAAGTGGCAGACGCACTATATTTTACCCCCAAGCCTGGTAAATCGTTTGGTAATACTCGCCCTTCTTTTAACAATGCACCTGTAAAAGGATCATCGCTTAAGTTGAGGTGACTGTCTAAGTCTAAATAATCAGCTAATGGCGCTAATTGTGCCGCCGCCGTATTGGATAATGTACTGTCAGAATAACAGCCAAACATGACTTGTAACCCACAAGCTTTGGCTGTGTGTACCATCCTTAGTGCCTCAGTTAAACCCCCAGATTTCATCAATTTAATATTGATGCCATCTACATAACTAGCTAAACGGGGAATATCTTTACTGTTAAAGCAACTTTCATCCACAAAAATCGGTAGGGGGGATTTTTCCTTGAGTTTGATTAAATCCTCTTCTCGTCCTCTAACTAGTGGCTGTTCAATATATTTGATCCCCAAATCAGCCAGCCAATTGCACATTTCCACCGCATCTGACAAACTCCAACCACCGTTGGCATCCACAAAAAACTCTTGTGCTGGTGCTTCTTGCTGCACAGCTAAAAGCATCTTCTTATCTGCTTCTATACCCTGCGGACTGCCCAACTTCACTTTCAACAAGCGAACATCTGTAAAATCTAACCAGTCTCTTGTCCGTATCCTGGCGGCTTCCGGTGTATCAATACCAATGGTAACAGAAGTTGGTACTATAGCCTGGCGATCGAGTCCCCAGATTTGCCACAAAGGTAAACCCACAGATTTACCCAGCCAGTCGTGCATCGCCATATCTAAAGCTGCCCTGACTGCGGAAGGAACCTGATATTTGATAAAGACTTGCTCTATTTCCTGTCGCTGCAACGGGCTAAATGGTTCTAAGAATGGCACAATTTGCTGCAAGTAGTCTTTGATGACATTAGTTGATTGTCCATAATTACCTACACCAAACGGTGAAGCCTCTCCCCAACCTTCGATGTCATTGTGTACAATCTTCACCCAGACATTTGTAGTCTTTGCCGTAGTGCCACGACTAATGGTCAAAGGAAATCTTTTATTGACCGTAAACAAAATGACTTCTACCTGCATAACAACGCTCAATCTTTGCTGAGAGCAAAAACAGTGTAAATACAAAGTCTAGCTTATTTGAGGTATCTGTTATACTTTTTTACATTCATTAGGGAACACCAAAAAATAAATTATTCCAAATTGATGGTTAGTAGGGTGCGTCAGTAGGAATTATTTCTTGGTACAGCTAGGTTCTGTTGCACTGACGCACCCTACATTTTGGATATCTTTTATCTGGAAATTCCTTAATGAGTGGATGTAAATTTAAATATTAATTCGTAAATAAATGAATCTATGAGTAAATTACAAGAATGGCAAATATTAAACTCCAAAATGGTTTTAGATCATCCCTGGTGTCAAGTCAGGCAAGATGAAGTTAAATTACCAAGCGGTACAATAATAGATGATTATTTTGTCAATGTCAGACCAGATATTGTCCTAGTTTTGCCGATTACCGATAATAGAGAAGTTATATTTGTACGTCAATACAGACATGGGGTGGGAGATTTCTTTTTAGAACTGCCAGCCGGGAGATTTGATCCAACACAAGAAAGTGCTGAAGATGCAGGGTTGAGAGAATTGCAAGAAGAAACTGGTTATATTGCTCAACAATTAATCAAAATTGCCATACTATACGATAATCCCAGCAAAGACACTAATCAAATACATTTATTTCTAGCAGAAAATGTGGTTAAAGTTGGGGAGCAAAATTTAGATATTACAGAGGAAATAGAAATTATTTTAATTCCTCTTGAATCAGTCTTAGAAAAAATTACTCAAGGTGAAATTTCGGTAGCGGGAACTATTGCAGCTTTATTTCTAGGGTTGAATTTTATTACTGATAAGTAATTAACGTAATACCAATTAAAAAATACGACAGATATATACGACTAGTATTTGATTTTTAAAATATAAGTAGGGTGGGCAATTCCCACCACAAACATGATAAGGTGGGCATTGCCCACCCTACAGATAATTAGAGAAATTTAATAATCAAATCTGATTCCTAAAGCTGATGAAAATACGATTATTTCACATACAAGATGCGGAACAGATAGCACTTTTATTCCACCAAACAGTACGTGAGGTTAATATCAGGGACTACTCGAATAATCAAGTAATAGCATGGGCCCCAGATAATATTCATTTTAGGGACTGGGCAAAAATTTGTTCAGAACGATTTACTTACGTTGCTGATGATCAAGGAGTGATTGCAGGTTTTGGCGAGTTAGAGTTAAACGGACATATAGACTGCTTCTACTGCCATAAAAATTATCTGGGTATGGGCGTAGGCAGGAAAATTTATTCGGCAATTGAGACTAAAGCTGATGAATTAGGAATTAGTCGCTTGTACACCGAAGCCAGCATTACTGCCAAGTCGTTTTTCCTGCGTATGGGTTTTTCCATTATCAGAGAACAGCAGGTGGAACGCAGAAGAGAATATTTTATAAATTTCGCAATGGAGAAGTTTTTAATCTCTAGCTGATTAACTAGTTATTCTTCCACCTCTTTACTAAAACTATAAATTTTCTGTGTTTCCAAATCGCTACCTACGGAGGAAGGTAATTTATCAGGTGAAATTGTTTGCCGGTCTAATTGGACTTGCAAGTTACTGAGGGGATCGCTACCGGAAGAAATCAGAAATTCAAGTTTCTGGACGTAAGGTAGGGTTGCGAGGTTATCGAGAATTGGCAAAATTGCTTGTAGGTAAGGATGACCGCTTTGGCTATACCAATCACAACTAGCGACTTTTTCTTGGTCGAAACCTAAGTGTACTATCAAGGATGGCTTATCGAAAAGAGCGATCGCCAATGGTCGGGCTTCTTCCTGTAACAATAAATCATAGCTTCTGACTAAATGCCGCAGTTTCTCTAAACGTTCATAGCGTTTTGTTACCAATTGTGGGTCATCTTGCCAGTGAATAGCTACAGTTACGAGGTAAGTCTGCAACAGCATATGACCGAGTTTTTTCGCCTTGGTCGCCAAGTAGTAAGAATTATAATCGTTGGCTTCAATGAGTAATGGCACGCGGTCAACTACTTCCAAGCCGTATCCCTTAACCCCGGCAATTTTCCGGGGATTGTTGGTAATCAGGCGGATCTTTTTCACACCCAAATCCATGAGCATTTGCGCTCCCATACCATAGTCACGCAAGTCTGCGGGGAAACCCAAGCGCTCGTTAGCTTCCACTGTATCCAGTCCCATATCCTGTAAGGAGTAGGCTTTGAGTTTGTTAATTAACCCAATCCCCCGTCCTTCTTGCCGTAGGTAGACAACCACACCTTGACCCGCAGTTTCAATCATTTTCAAGGCAGCTTGTAACTGCATCCGACAATCGCAGCGCAAAGAACCCAAAGCATCACCTGTTAAACATTCTGAGTGCATCCGCACCATCACAGGTTCATCTCGAAAATTTTCTGGATTGCCCTTGACGATAGCAACGTGTTCTGTATTGTCGAGGGTGTGACGATAGGCGTAGATGTCAAATTGACCGAATTGACTGGGTAGTTTGGTAATTACTTCACGATATACCAGGCGATCGTGTTGTAGGCGATAACTAATTAAATCGGCAATACTAATAATTTTCAGATCGTGGTGTTTGGCATATTCAATTAACTGCTGTAACCTTGCCATTGAACCATCGGGGTTTTGAATTTCACAAATCACCCCAGCCGGGTATAGTCCAGCCAAGCGAGATAAATCAACAGCAGCCTCTGTATGTCCAGCACGTTTCAGTACCCCGCCAGCTTTAGCCCGTAAAGGAAAAATATGACCAGGACGACGCAAATCTGAAGGTTTGGTGGCTGGGTTGAGTGTGATTTGAATTGTCCGCGCCCGGTCTTCGGCTGATATACCAGTAGATACGCCCAGATGGGGGCTAGCATCAACACTGACAGTAAAAGCTGTCTGGTTGGGGTCGGTGATATTTGTCACCATCAATGGTAGGTCGAGTTCATCGAGGCGATCGCCTGTCATTGCTAAACAAATCAACCCTCTTGCTTCCACTGCCATAAAATTAATCATGTCAGGTGTGGCGAATTGAGCAGCACAAATCAAATCGCCTTCATTTTCTCGATTTTCATCATCTACCACTACAATGGCACGACCGGCTTTTAAATCTGATAAGGCAGCATCAATAGAATCAAACATAAACTTTTCGGTTGAAGAGGCAAATATCTGAGGAACAACACCCGTGCCAAGGTTCTCCCCATTTAGGGGATGAGCGGAGGACTGCTGTGTATTTTTAGGTTGTGACACAGAGGATTTTGAGCCAGGGATAGTAAATTTTCTTAACAATTTCTTATTCTAAATTGTAGCTCGTTTATACGGCGGAGATATAGACTAGCAATGTTTTGATAACAAGGAGAAATTTCTGTCGCTAAAATGCCCTTGGTTTAACTTGTATATCTTTTCGTGTTGGCTGTTCACAGTTGACGGTTAACTGTGAACAAACCATACTTACTAGAGTCCCTGAGTGCTGAGTTCCGAGGGCAACACTAAAGATTAGAGGTTATGATTTTTGGCTCAAAACTCAAAATTCTGCACATGGCTCAACCTCAGCTACTGCTAACGGAACTCAGTATACATAACTCATCACTCACCATAAGTTCTATAGTTAATAGCTGATCACAGATTCACCAAAAGCGGATAAGGATTTGATAACATGGGCAATTTTGGGCGCGTACCCGTTGGGATTGTTGGCGCGTCAGGCTATGGTGGGGTACAGTTAGTCCGATTACTGATGGATCATCCAGAAGTTGAACTAGTTTATTTAGGTGGTGAGAGTAGTGTAGGTAAATCTTTTGCATCTCTCTACCCCCATTTAGCTCATGCAGTTAAATTATCAATTGAAGAAGTAGACCCAGAAGTTATTGCGCGTCGCTGCGAAGTGGTATTTCTCTCGATGCCGAATGGTCTAGCTTGTCAAATTGTGCCAACATTGTTGGAAAAAGGCTGTAAAGTACTGGATTTGAGTGCAGACTATCGATTCCGTAACTTGACAACTTACACCACTTGGTATGGTGTGGAAAGGAGCGATCGCCCGACAGCTGACACCGCCGTATATGGTTTACCGGAACTGTACCGCGATCGCATCTCTGAAGCCCAGTTAGTCGGTTGTCCCGGTTCCTACCCCACCGCTAGCCTCTTAGCATTATCACCACTGTTAAAACAAGGGTTAATCGTTCCGGAAACCGCTATTGTTGACGCTAAATCCGGCACATCTGGCGGCGGGAGGGAAGCCAAAACTTATTTATTACTAGCGGAAGCAGATAATTCTCTTGCCCCTTATAGTGTCGTTCGTCATCGTCACACACCAGAAATCGAGCAAATTTGTAGCGATTTGGCAGGACACGAAGTTACAGTCCAATTTACGCCACATCTGATCCCCATAGTGCGTGGAACCTTAGCAACTGTATACGCTACCCTCCGCGACCCCGGTTTAGTAGGAGATGATTTAACTACTATTTATACAGCATTTTACCGTAATTCCCCTTGGATAAAAGTCTGTGAAAGTGGCATTTATCCCCAAACCAAATGGGCTGCGGGCAGTAATCTTTGTTATATCGGTGTAGAAGTTGACCCGCGTACTGGCCGGGTAATTGTCATGTCAGCCATTGACAACCTGATTAAAGGCCAAGCGGGTCAAGCAATTCAGTGTCTCAACATTATGATGGGTTGGGATGAGACATTGGGTTTACCAAAGATGGGGTTTTATCCGTGATTGGGTATTGGGTATTGGGTATTGGGTAATGAAAGAGGATTTAATTTGTCCCCAGTCCCCAGTCCCCAGTCCCCAGTCCCCAGTCCCTATTTCGGCCCTAAACCCACAGCCCCAGCATAAACAGCGCGATCGCCTAATTCATCTTCGATACGTAGCAAGCGGTTGTATTTGGCTACCCGTTCACTACGACAGAGGGAACCAGTTTTGATTTGACCTGCACGGGTAGCAACGGCTAAATCAGCAATGGTGGTGTCTTCTGTTTCACCAGAACGATGGCTAATGACTGAACGGAAACCGTTACGAGTTCCTAAGTCGATGGTTTCTAGGGTTTCAGTCAAGGAACCAATTTGATTGAGTTTAATCAAAATGGCGTTACCTGCTTTTTCTTGGATGCCTTTTTGTAAGCGGGTAGCGTTTGTTACAAACAAGTCATCGCCCACTAACTGCACCCGTGAACCGACTTTTTGGGTGAGTAATTGCCAATTTTGCCAATCTTCTTCGTGTAAGCCATCTTCAATGGACACAATTGGGTATTGATCAACCAACTGCCCTAAGTAATCGATAAACTCGGTTGGTGCATGGGGTCTACCATCATAGACATACTGCCCTTCCTTATAAAATTCACTAGCCGCCACATCTAACGCTAGGGCTACTTGTTCCCCTGGCTTGTATCCTGCTTTTTCAATGGCTGCAACTAGCAATTCCAAGGCTACCTGATTGGATTCCAAGTTAGGTGCAAAACCACCTTCATCGCCTACACCTGTCAGCAAGCCCTTATCATGCAGCACTTCACTGAGGGTAGCAAATACCTCAGCACCCCAACGCAGGGCTTCCCGGAAGGAAGTTGCACCAACGGGAACGATCATAAATTCTTGGAAATCCACGTTATTAGCAGCGTGCGCCCCGCCGTTAATCACGTTCATCAAAGGCACAGGCAACAAATTCGCCAAAGGGCCGCCTAAGTAACGATATAGGGGAATCCCCAAAGATGCCGCCCCGGCTCTAGCAGCTGCCAAAGAAACGGCTAAAATCGCATTTGCACCCAAATTTGATTTGTTACCAGAACCATCAAGGGCAATCATCGTCCGGTCGATGAGTTCTTGGTTAATAGCATCCAAATCAATTAACTTTGGGGCTAGTACTTCATTCACGTTGTGTACAGCCTTGAGTACCCCTTTACCGCCGTAACGGCTTTTATCTTTGTCCCTGAGTTCATGGGCTTCAAATGTGCCTGTGGAAGCGCCGCTAGGAACTTGTGCCAAGCCGACAGCACCGCTTAATAAATGTACTTCCGCTTCTATTGTTGGTCTACCGCGTGAGTCGAGAATTTCGCGGGCGACAATTGCCTCAATGGCTGTATCGACAATATTACTCATTGATCTATTCGTCTCCTTCTTACCGTTGATCGCACACAATCGAATGCTTCAACCCCATCGCTAGCATAGGCGCTGAGGCGACTTATTGGCTGAGATTAAATGAAGATTTCCAAAGATTGGGTAAGTCTATGCCCAATGCACGGACTTTGGATTTTGAATTATTTTTTGGCCAATAGTCAATAGCCAACAGTTAATAGTCAATTTTTTTACTGGAGATAATTATTGCAGCGAGTAAAATCGATTACAGTCAAATGAGGAATACTCATGAAATTTACTTTAAAAGCGATCGCCTTTTTTACTGGTCTGGCTATGTTCGGGGAAGCGGCAAATGCTGTCCAATTACGTCTACCCCAGCAGCCTCTTAATCATGCCACCAGCATTAGTCAAGCTACAGAACCGTTAGATTTATCTTTGCTGGCGAAAAGTGTTACCAATCTCTTACAAAGCGATCGCCATCAAACTGATTCTCAGATAGAATTTAAAGTCGGTAGTAAAGGTACTGAGACGACAATTTACTTGCAAAGTAGAATGATTACCCAGTCAGGGAAAAAGTTTCGGGCTGAAGTTGCTTATACAAAGCCAGGAGAAGCTGCCAAAACTGGTAACTTAGTTATTTCTGACGGTAAACAAGTGTGGATTTATCGCTCCGATTTGCGACAATATTCCGTTACTTCCTATCAAGATTTTAAAGACTCTAGCGACTGGGTTTTAATTGGTATCTCCTCTTTTGTTTTTCTAGATTTCCCAGAGGAAGATAGAAAAGTTGTTGTTGATGGTAACTTATCAGACAAAAATGTTTTGACATACCTTGGCTTGGTTAGTAACGGCGAACTCAAGGGAGAAACACGTAAATTTGATGGTCAAACAGCTTACGTGTATGACTACAAAGACCCAAAAGACGGATTTACATTAAGCGCCTTCGTCAATCTGGAAACAGCTATTCTCCAGCAAGTACAATTAGCCGGCAAATCAGACGATTTAGATATTCTCTTAACCGAAAAAATCTTAAGTAAAACAGTAAATCCTACTATCAATGCCAATACTTTCCGATTTGTACCGCCTAAAGGTACTCAAAGAGTGAAAACCCTCTCTATTAGCCCTTTGTGAGATGACTGGGGATTGGGGATTGGGGACTGGGGACTGGGGATTAGGGACTGGGGACGAAATTTACTCCCTACACCCATATACCCCTACACCCCTACACCCCTTACCCATCATTTTGTAACAACTGAAAGAAATGCCCTACTGGCCCTTGTCCTTGCCCAATATTGAGGGAGTAAGTGAGTGCAGTAGTGACATATTCCTTTGCTTGAGTTACAGCTTGGTGCAAATTTTGACCCTTTGCTAGATTGGAGGCGATCGCAGCTGATAAAGTACAACCAGTACCGTGAGTATTTTTGGTATCTACCTGCTTTGTTGTCAGGGTTTCTAGATGTTGTCCATCAAACCAAATATCCACACCACGGGCATTTCCCTGCATCCCTCCACCCTTGACTAACACAGCCTTTGCTTTTAAATTGCGGTGAATTACTTGAGCTGCTGCCCTCATATCATCTAGGGTATTTATCGGTAAACCGCTTAAAATTTGGGCTTCGTACCTGTTGGGTGTAATTATCGCCGCCAGAGGGATTAGTTGCTGGCGCAGAGTCTTGATAGCATTATCATCAATTAATTGCGCCCCAGTCCGTGAAACCATTACCGGGTCAACTACTAAGTTATTTATTCCTAAAGTTTCCACTTGCTGGGCAACAGTAGCGATAATTCCTTGATTGAGCAACATACCAGTTTTCGCTGCCTGTACACCAATATCCTCCACAACGGCTTGTATTTGGGCTGCAACTGCCTCCGGCGACATAGCGTCAACTCTGGCTACTCCCAAGGTATTTTGTGCCGTGACGCAGGTTATAGCGCTAGTACCGTGGACACAATGAAAGGCAAAGGTGCGTAAATCAGCTTGAATTCCTGCACCGCCGCCACTATCGGAACCGGCAATGGTTAATGCAACAGGAACCCTGGATATTGTTTCAGCATTCATAAGCGAAGATTACTGACGAGATGGTAGTTGCTTGGCTACTGCTGCCAAAGGGTTTGGTTGAGGGTTTTGGGGTCTAGTTTGGGATATAACCGTGAGATAGGGTTTGAGTGCAGTATCATCTACCCAACCAGAGTAATATTTTACCTTGGTAGATTTTGTAGACAAATCGAGTAATTCTAAATCACCGCGCATTGTATTCCAATTGATGGGAACCTCCGGTTGCAGTTGACCAGAACCAATACCCCTTGGGCCGCCACCAGATAAATTCAGAGAAACTTCATCAAAACCGCGTACAAAACGTTCTCCATTCCAATTCCACTCAACACCAGGCCAATCAACGGATATTTTTCCTGGTGATAGAGAACGCGGAAACTGATAAGTACTCGCACCTTCTTCTAACTCCACAGTGAAGCCTGGGGAATATCTCACTTCATAACGTCCCTTTTGAGTCTGATAGTTGACGGGACTCCACCATAAAACCTCAATATCATCCCCGCTAGATAAAGAAGCGACTGGTGTTTTATTGGTTAGGGCGCTGTAGATTGGTAGTTGCTGGGGTAGTTTAGTCATTGTGGCAAATCGCCAACAATTCCAACTTTCAGGATTATCAGCAGTTTCCCACTTAACTTGACAAACACCGTTGGCAGTACTAACCCAAAGTTTGTCATTTTCTAATCTGAGTTTGTCAGGAATTGCCCCGACAATTGGGCTGTTATTGACAGTGTAAGCAGTTAAAGAACCTCTATTAGGATTTTGTGAATCTGGGCGATAAGCCACCAGTCCTTGAGATGGAATGTAGAGATTTCCTTCGCCACTAATATTAGTACCCACCCAAAATGTAGGGTTATTAGGGTTGCCAGTGATGGCTAAATC
Organism: Trichormus variabilis 0441; assembly: GCF_009856605.1. NCBI lineage: Bacteria > Bacillati > Cyanobacteriota > Cyanophyceae > Nostocales > Nostocaceae > Trichormus > Trichormus variabilis. Next base: position 5,684,949 of record NZ_CP047242.1, read on the forward strand.
AGTAATTTGAGTAAACCACAGTGCTTCTGGTTGAATGATGTTAAATTTATCAGTTTTTGGGTCATAACTGATGATGGTAGCAATGCCGTTATTGCCTTCGCCTTGTTCAAAAGCCACTGACCACCAAACACGGTCATTGTAAACACTAGCAGATGTAATTTGAGGGAAGCCTAATTGATTTCCTGCCGCAGAATATCCCGCCTTGACTGCTATTTCTTGTAAATCTTTTAGTGTATATAAAGTTTGTCTTTGAGTATTTTGATTGTTGGGGTTAATTAACTCAAAAACAACTGCATCTTTCGCGGGGTCTGTTACATCCGGTCGAGAAATATTATTGTTTTCCCCCAAGGTGAACTGTGGTTGTCTAGCAACTCGATACTGATATGTTTTACCTTGGAAATCAATATTTTTAAATTTTGGATTTACCAATTCTTGTGCAAAGGTGGCGTAATTATTTTCTGGTTGCAGTTCCTTGGGTAAAGTCCCAGATTGGACTGTCCAATTATTATTACCACGACAGAAAACAAAATCCTGTTTTAAAGTCTGAAACTTAACTGTGTCACCATCAGCGACAATATTGCGGATGTGAAAATCAAACCTATCGTAGAAACCTTCATCTTTGTTGGGTGCGGGTAAGGAAACTACTTGTGCCTGGGGACAGTTTTCTATTTTAGCGTTAATATTATTTGCTGCTTGAGAGTTACTGTCAATATTAGTAGTGCAACCACTCAGAAAGAAAATAATACCAAAACCCAGAATATTGGCTCGCATAAATTATTACCCTGCAATTATATATCATTGCCGTGAATGAGCTTTAATATTAACTACGCGATCGCCTGATGATTTTTCTGAATTATGCTCAATGATTACTGATAAATTAGACCACAAAGATAGAAATATAAAAACTTATAATTTTCCCATTACATTCATGACTATATAATGATTAATTTTGTTCCTCTGGTAATTTTTGTAAGACCCCCCGCAAAAACTTACCCCATTCTGCGGCTAAAGGAATTTCTGTAAATGGAACTAATACCGAACTAGCAGACTCAGCAAAATTAAACTTGAGTTCGATAGAACGACCCTTCTCTGGTGGTGCATCTAAATTTACGACTTCATTATTTACCACAAGTTGAATTTCTTGTACATCAAGTAGAGAAAAAGTTTGCACTTCAATTAAACCCTTTGCTGTAGGTTTACCCCAGGTAATGTCGTTACCTTTTTGACCCAATACGGCGTAGATATCATATTTAGCCCGATCAAATTGCTCTGCCCAAATACGATAAGCTTCAACTTTTTGATATTCTTTTGAGCCTTGCCAAGCTAACCAGAAAAAAATGATTAACAGTGGCAACCAGAAAAGACCACGTTCCATTGTTTAAATATTCCTATGTGCAAGATTTAACTAAAAACATTTAAGTAGATGACAAAGTACACCAATCAGGGACGCAGATAGGTTATCGTAGTGAGCAATAACTGGCAAAAAGCGTGATGAATTGATATGAGAAGACTTATATTATTGTGCTTGTTTGTCATCGGGCTGATATCTGCTGTATTTGGTTTCCTGAGTTTTCAGGGACTAGCAGCTAAAGGCGAATTCGAGACAATTTTGTTAGATTTTCGAGAAGATATTCCAGCCGAGGTGATCAAACAGGATTTACAAGCGATCGCTCAACAATACAACGTTACACCCCAATTAGATAATAAATTTTCCGAGCAGGATCATGTTTATATTATCAAAGGCGATCGCCAGCGACTCAAAGCGTTACAAAAATCGTCCTTTGCTAAAGCCACAGAAATTATCGAGCCGAATTATATCTATAAGCTAACTCCACCAGCCAAACCAGTTTGGTTAGGAGAAATCTTAGGAAAAGAACAAAGGCAAGAGTTTAACTCCTCCTTAATTGGCCCCAACGATGAATATTACAGCAAACAGTGGAATCTCCACAAAATTGGTATAGAAGGTGCATGGACTCAAACCAAAGGTAGCGGCGTAACTGTAGCAGTCATCGACACTGGTGTTACCCAGGTACGTGACTTAAAAGAAACCAAATTTGTTCAAGGTTACGATTTCGTCAACGATAGAGTAGAAGCCACAGATGACAACGGACACGGTACTCACGTCGCCGGTACAGTCGCCCAAGCTACCAACAATAAATATGGGGTAGCTGGAGTTGCTTACGAAGCCAGCCTCATGCCCTTAAAAGTCCTGAGTGCTTACGGTGGCGGAACCGTTGCTGATATTGCCGAAGCCATTAAATTTGCTGCTGACAAAGGCGCAGATGTGATTAATATGAGCTTGGGTGGCGGTGGTGAAAGCCAATTACTCAAAGACGCTATCAACTATGCCCATAATAAAGGCGTAGTTATTATCGCGGCTGCGGGTAATGAAAACGATAGTTCCGCCTCCTACCCCGCCCGTTATCCCCATGTAATTGGTGTTTCCGCCTTTGGCCCCGATGGCGAAAAAGCCCCCTATTCTAACTTTGGTGCTGGCGTTGATATTTCTGCCCCTGGTGGAAGTGATGCAGGTGCAATTCTGCAAGAAACCATCAACGAAGAAGGCGAAGGCGTGTTCCTGGGACTCCAAGGAACAAGCATGGCTGCACCCCACGTTGCTGGTGTCGCTGCTTTAATTAAAGCTAGTGGCGTAAAAGAACCAGACGCAATTTTAGAAGTACTCAAACAGTCGGCGCGGGTAATTCAAGACGATGGCTTGAACTACTACGGTGCGGGACAACTCAACGCCGAAGCCGCAGTTAAATTAGCAGCCCAAGGACAAATCAGTTTCCAAGATTTCTTCCGTTGGTTGCGAGATAACGGCTATCTCAACCCCCGTTTCTGGTTTGATGGCGGTGCTGTAGCCCTATTACCCAAAATCTTAATGGTGGTTGGTTCTTACCTATTAGCTTGGTTTTTACGGGTTTACCTCCCCTTCCCTTGGAGTTGGTCTTTATCCAGTGGCTTGATTTTTGGTAGCTCTGGTCTATTCTTCCTCAAAGGAATCTATATTTTTGACCTACCCCAATGGCCATTCCGAGTTTTGGGTAGTTCCATTCCCGAATTGGGTAACACTTTACAGGGAAGCAATGCTTTAAACCCCGTGTTTGCCAGTGTGTTGATTCCGATTTTGTTAATAGCATTGCTATTAGGTCATCCCAGTTGGAAATGGTTTGCCATCGGTTCAACTTTAGGCGTAGCGGCTTGTTTAACCGTCAGTGCGGTTTTAGACCCAGCAGTTTGGGGACTAAATGATGTGAACTTAGCTCGTATATTCCTAATTATCAATGCTCTACTGTGTTATGCACTAGCTCGTTTAGCATTGAAAAACGAAGAGAAAACAGCGTAGAAGTGAGTGGGGTAAGAAAGTAGACAAGTATTATCTCTTCTCACCCTCCTCATTTCCCCTATTCCCCAATCCCCAACTTTTATGAGTATCACAGTCACAGGCAAAATCGAACGCCGTAATCTTGGCACTGGCGCATGGGCGTTAGTCTCAGATGACGGCGTTACTTACGAAATTCTCAGAGGCGCAGACAAAGAATTACTCAAGGCTGGACAAAAAGCCAAGGTAAAAGGACAGGTACGCGAAGATGTGATGACTATCGCCATGATTGGCCCTGTCCTAGAGGTAAAATCTTTTGAAGTTCTGAGTGATGAGTCATGAGTGCTGAGTAAATTATCTCCCTCACCCCTCTCATTTCCCCTACACCCTTACCCCCCTACACCCCTAATTACTACTAGAATCAAGAACCTGCTGTAAGCGAGTTCTGAATTCACCTTTGGGATGACCTCCTTTAACTTCACCAATAATATTGAATTCTCCTTCGGGAGACTCGCAGATAATATAAGTAGGCCATCCCATTTCGGATTTATCGGGATACTGAGTCAGCAAAATCTTGCGATACTTACGATAAGCCGCCGTATCCTGCATTTTGACATCAATAAATTGTAAACCCAGTTCTTCAGCCACTTTTTGGTCATAGAAAGCCATTTTGTGGCAGATGCCGCACTCTTCGGAGGAAAACTTAATGACAGCTAAACTCATGTAGCTCTGTGTCTCTTGTTGATCTAGCCAATATTATTCAGCATAGCGCTTAGGCTACAGACATTAAACTGTTACAGGTGTAAAAGTAAAATTTCTAGAGAAAAATTAAAATTTTGAGAGAATCTAGACATGAGTGCTGAGATATGCTCTCTCTGCACAAAAATCATCACTACTTGTGAACTAATATATAGAAATCAACTGGATTGATGGTAGAGTATACCAACGCATCACTCAAATAGGGTATTTTCTATCAAATTCCAGAGCGATCGCAGTCGCAAAATAAGTAATCAAAAGGGTAGCATTTTTTTAGATTACTTATTTAATTTAAAAATAACGAAAGTAAGTTATAATTCCTAAGACTCAAGAAATTCTAGTCAAAAGATGGTGACATTCATCGCAATAGTACTCCATCCGCGCTAGAATATAACTCCGATCTTGAGCTAAACTGTAGCCCTAAGCAACTACCAATCCATAGGGCAAGCAACCTAAAGGTTGATGAAAAAAGCTCCTACCTACTATTAACCAAACAGGGGAGTTAGTTATCAAGGTGCATCTACCAATCACCAGTTAGTATTAACCAAACTAGGGAGTTAGTTATTGAGGTGCATCTACCAATTAATTGTTCTATTTTGAATTACAGTCTTCCGGATAAATTGCATCAAAGGTGTGCTGTAGTTCATTTCCAATAAAAAACCCCTAGTGGTGGCAGCCAGCTAGGGGAGTTAGTTATCAGGGTGCATCTACCAATTAATTGTTCTCTGATTCAACAGGATGTTCCGGATGAAATTGTCACAAATGAAGTTGCTTTTTTTCACAAAAAAAGCCCTTACAAGTGGCAGCCACTGGGGAGAGTTATTTATTAGGGTACGTTCATCAAAATAATCGGTTTTGCATCAGCAATCAGTATATTTTCAACAATCTTATGATCAATGAAGTTACTGATTGCTACACATAAAAAAAGCCCCCAGTCGGTGTTAGCCAGCTAGGGGAGTTAGTTATCAGGGTGCATCTACCAATTAATTGTTCTACCCATATTCAACTAATTCCGGATGAATCTGCACAATGATGCTGGTTATTTATGAACATAAAAAAAGCCCCCAGTCGGTGTTAGCCAGCTAGGGGAGTTAGTTATCAGGGTGCATCTACCAATTAATTGTTCTACCCATATTCAACTAATTCCGGATGAATCTGCACAATGATGCTGGTTATTTATGAACATAAAAAAAGCCCCCAGTCGGTGTTAGCCAGCTAGGGGAGTTAGTTATCAGGGTGCATCTACCAATTGATTGTTCTACCCATATTCAACTAATTCCGGATGAATCTGCACAATGATGCTGGTTATTTATGAACATAAAAAAAGCCCCCAGTCGGTGTTAGCCAGCTAGGGGAGTTAGTTATCAGGGTGCATCTACCAATTAATTGTTCTACCCATATTCAGCTAATTCCGGATGAATCTGCACAATGATGCTGGCTATTTATGAACATAAAAAAAGCCCCCAGTCGGTGTTAGCCAGCTAGGGAGTTAGTTATCAGGGTGCACAATTAATTGTTCTACCCATATTCAACTAATTCCGGATGAATCTGCACAATGATGCTGGTTATTTATGAACATAAAAAAAGCCCCCAGTCGGTGTTAGCCAGCTAGGGGAGTTAGTTATCAGGGTGCATCTACCAATTAATTGTTCTACCCATATTCAACTAATTCCGGATGAATCTGCACAATGATGCTGGTTATTTATGAACATAAAAAAAGCCCCCAGTCGGTGTTAGCCAGCTAGGGGAGTTAGTTATCAGGGTGCATCTACCAATTAATTGTTCTACCCATATTCAACTAATTCCGGATGAATCTGCACAATGATGATTGTTACTGGGTAAATATCAAAGATGGCTATTCCATGTTTGCCAACTGGGAAATTAATGATGAAACTTTTTTAAAAGTTAGACAAAATACTTATTCGTTAAGGTCTGTCTTTGAGAATTGGTAAATTTTCCCTGCCTAAGACAGTAGAATAATCTAAGTATATGCTAGTTATAGAAAAAACCCCCAGTGGCTATCAACCAACTAGGGGAGTTAAAGATCAAGGTGCATCTACCGTTAAAGTGTTCTGGGCAGATGCTAACCAATCCGGATAAAGTTGTAGATGTAGAACCAGCAAAACCTTTGAGTGGAGAAACATTCAATGGCTTGCTGCATCTAGATTTACAGGAAAAGAAGGAAATCGAATTGAAACTTTGGCGTTTCAAACTAGATTTAGGAGGCAGATAGGAGAAGTTGTGTCCCAGGAATTTCACATTTCTGTAACCCCAGTAGGGCAGAATGACTACTTGGTGCGGACGGAAGAAGTCGCGCCTGGGGTACCTTTGGCAGAAGAACTGGTGACATGGCCTGTAGCTGATTGGTTGGCGGCGGCTGGGCATTTGATGAATGACCCATTGAAATCAGTTTTGCAGGGAGATGCGTTTCTTTCTATGGGGCGGGAAAGTGCGATCGCCCGCAACTCTGTTAATTTAGTAGCATTAGGTCAACAATTATATAACGCACTGTTTCAAGGTACTCTCAGAGATAGCTTGATTACAGCCCAAGGTATTGCTCAAAACCACCAACAAGTACTACGTTTACGGTTGGGTCTCAAGGATACTAGGTTAGCACGTCTGCCGTGGGAAGTGATGCACGCAGGCGATCGCCCCCTAGCCACAGGCCCTTATATTGCTTTCTCTCGCTACCAAAGTGGTATTTCCCCAACTTCCCGTGTACCTTCAGCCAACAGACTCAAGCTACCAGAAGATGGGGTTGTGAGAGTTTTAATGATCCTTGCATCACCCACAGATCAAGCGAGTTTGGATCTGCTGAAACAAGAATCTATTCGACTGCAAGCGGAACTACATCGTCAGCTACCGAGATCAATTGAAGGTGGTAATTATCTCCCAGAAATTGATCTCACCCTACTCAACCAGCCAGGGAGGGAAGAAGTAACCCAGGCTTTAGAACAAGGCAGATATCATGTTTTACACTACTCCGGTCATAGTAACTTGGGGCCGAATGGTGGGGAAATTTATTTGGTTAGTAGCCGGACTGGCTTAACAGAAACCCTATGTGGCGACGATTTAGCGGGTTTGTTGGTTAATAATAATATCCAAATGGCGGTGTTTAACTCCTGTTGGGGTACCTACACCGCTAGCTTTGATAATAGTGGCGACACAGGAGAACGCAACCTTACAGATAGTTTAGTTAAGCGGGGTATTCAAAGCGTCTTGGCCATGTCGGAACGTATTCCTGATGAAGTGGCGCTGACTCTCACGCAATTGTTTTATCGAAACTTGAGTCAAGGATATCCTGTAGATTTATGTGTGAGTCGGGTACGTCAGGGATTAATTTCTGCCTATGGTTCACACCAGCTTTACTGGGCATTACCAATTTTATATCTCCAACCGGAATTTGACGGTTTCCTTAGCCCCAAACTCTCTGCGGCTACAAGTGTTGGTTCCCTGGATGAATATAGTTCATCTTTAGCAGCAAATACCGCATCCACTTACTCTGGTGTGCTGGATGATGGGGAAATGTCTTTACCAATTGAGGATATGATGCCCTCTGGTTTAGTGCATGACTCTTCAGGAGTTGACTGGTTAGGGGAAGAAACTTGGGGTGATCTCGTGGATGAGATTGAGTATGATGACCCAAGTTATGCCGAAGATTCGGCTTTTGTTTCCGATATATTTCGCCAACTAGACCAGCAAATTATAGGGGATGAAGAAACTGAAGTACCTCCAGAAGTTAGACAACCTTTACCAGATAGTCATCTAGAACGACCGATTGCAACTGCACCCAGGGAAGATTTCTCCAGAATTGTACCTCCGGCAACTCATCATACTGCTCAAAACCTGAACCAAGACTTAGAAAATTTCCGCCTCCTGGCATCGAGAAATCGTGTCCGTCGCCAGCGTTGGCAGATTTTCGGGATGATTGGGGTGGGTGCGATCGCCATTATACTGATCTTTAGTTGGTGGCAAAGTCGCCAGACATCAGTAGTACGCGACATACCCCCCATTCCCACCCCATCTTTACCAGTTGAGACTCAGCCCCCAACGGATTTACGCCAAATGCCTACGGGAATGGTGACAGCCATTGCCACAGAAAAATTGAATCAAGGTGATTTGGAACCAGGATTGGCAGCTGTAGAAGAATTACTCAATCGCAACGCACTACAACCCGCCCAAACGGCATTACAATTAATTCCTGCCAACCAAGAAAAACAGGCATCAGTTAACTTCCTCAGAGGAAGATTAGCTTGGCAGTCTATCCAAACAGGAGATAAAAAATACAGTATTGATGATGCCCGTCGTTATTGGGAAAGAGCGGTGAAAGCTAACCCAAAATCGCTTTCATATATCAATGCTTTAGGATTTGCCTATTATGCTGAGGGTAATATCAATCGAGCCAATAACTCTTGGTTTCAAGCAATAAGTTTAGGACTTAAACAAGTGAATACTGCTGATGCTGCCGAAGTTTCCCCTAAAGCAGATGTACCGATTGAGGCTTTACCTGCCTATGCTGGTTTAGCATTGGGGATGTATAAAAATGCCCGTAACCGTAATTTCCCTCCCGATAAACAGGCGCAATATATAAATGAAGCCCTCAAATTACGACAAACAGTTTTAGAAAAAGATCCCATCAATTTTCAGCTAGACGAATTGAGCAAAAATTGGCTATGGACAGAAAATAGTCTCCGAGACTGGCGATCGCTTCTGCAACAAAAAAGCCCCAAGCAAAGTAGGGGAAGATGAGGAAATGGGGAGTAGGGACTAACTGACCGAACAAAAAAAGGATACAAGCCCCCGGATTTATCCGTGAGGTCTTTAATTTTGAATTTTGAATTTTGAATTTTGAATTTTGAATTGGAGCGTAAAGCCTGCGGCATAGCTTCGCTTAACGCGTAGCGTCTCGTAGAGAAGCGACTTGACGCATATAAAGATTTTGTGAAGTGCAGGCTAGATAGTCGCTATTGTGAAAATTTGTAAAAGTACTTTGGGAAAAATAAATATGGGGATACTGCTTTTTTAGTAATTGGCTGAACTGTAATTGTTCGGAGTGAAAAGTAGCAAAAATACTTAAGGCCCAAAGGAACAAAATTATGCTCGCCAGTCAAAGCGTAAAAAATGGTCATGATTTGAGCCTGAGATTAGATTCTACGTTACAAGAATTACCTGTGTGGGATGTTGAGGTGGAAATTCATCTTCCAGGTAACAAATTGATTAGATGTTTTGAGCATGAGCCTTTATTGCCAGGAGTTATCTTAACTGATCATCAACAAGTTGTAGGGATGATTTCACGACAGAGTTTTTTTGAGTGTATGAGTCGTCCTTATAGTTTTGGCTTGTTTTCGATGCGCCCGATTGAAAGTCTCTACAATTTTCTCAAACCACAGGTTTTTATCTTTCCTGCACATCAGTTAGTTACAGAAGCTACTCAGGAAGCATTGCAGCGATCGCCTAGACTTGTCTATGAACCAATTTTAGTGAAAAGTTCATCGGGAAAGTATAAGGTACTTGATTTTCATCAGTTGCTTTTAGCTAACTCCCAAATTCATGCTCTCACCCTAGAAAAACTACAACACGTCAAAAAACAATCACGAATAGCTAAGGCAGGATTTCGTGACCTGCAAAATAACTATACTCAACTATTGCAAAATGAGAAAATGGCGGCTTTAGGTCAGTTAGTCGCGGGTATTGCTCATGAAGTTAATAATCCCATCAACTTTATTGCTGGTAATCTTGTTCACACTATTGACTATACCCAGCAATTACTCAACCTCATCAATTTATACCAAAATAATTATCCCCATCCTGTGGAGGAAATTGCAACTGCGATCGCTGAAAGTGAACTGGGCTTCATTACCCATGATTTACCTAATCTACTAACTTCTATGCGGAGTGGGTGCGATCGGATCGTACAAATTATTCGCTCTTTACGCAATTTCTCTCGTCTGGATGAATCTGATAGAAAATTGGTGGATATTCATGAAGGTATTGATAGTACTCTGCTAATTTTACAAAGTCGGCTCAAAAACCCAAACATTACTCACCCTATTAACGTTATCAAAGAATATGAGAACCTGCCTCTAGTTGATTGCTATGCTGGTTTACTCAATCAAGTATTTATGAATCTTCTCAGCAATGCCATTGATGCTTTAGAAGAATCCACAGTCAAATATCCGGGAATGGTAACTAAGCCACAAATTATCATTCGGACAGAAATTATAGGTGATCAGCAAGTAGTAATTCGCATTGCTGACAATGGGATAGGAATTCCAGAAGAGGCAAAACAGCGATTGTTTGACCCGTTTTTCACTACTAAACCTGTAGGTAAAGGTACTGGCTTAGGGTTATCTATTTGCCATCAGATTATCGTTGAGAAACATGGTGGACAGATGGATTGTGTATCTAGTTTAGGACAAGGAGCCGAGTTCATTATTAAAATTCCGCTCAAATTTCAAGGAGTCGGCAAATGAATCAATATTTTTATACAAAATACTTGCGTATATTGACTGAATCGTGTCAGGATCAATCTGCATAAACCAATAAATTAATATCTTATGAGCAAAAAATGGGCATTTAGCCTCATACTGCTGACAACTTTGGGAAATTTAACGTCCTCAGGGAGTGCTAGGGCTAATTTTAATGGCAAGCTGACTGTAGAAATTGATGGGTTAAAAAACAAACAAGGACAAGTCTGCGTCAGCATATTTACTAGTAGCCAAGGATTCCCCGGCGATCGCAAACGGGTGTTTGATAGGCAGTGTACTCAGATTAACGAAACACCCTTGAAACTTACTTTTAACAACTTAAAAGCAGGAACTTACGCTGTAGCTGCTATTCAAGATTTGAATGGTGATGGTACTCTCAATCGCAATGACTTAGGTATGCCTGTGGAACCCTTTGGGTTTTCCCGTAACCCGGAAGTTCGCACCAGCGCCCCCAAGTTTGGAGATGCGGCTTTTATTTTGGCAGGCAGCAACACTACTATTCAAGTACAGATGAAAAAGTTATAATTAGCCTCTTATCAGTGACTAAATCCCCATCTTTTTGTGAGTCCAAAATGTAGGGTGCGTCAGTATGAATAATTTCTTGGTACAGCTAGGTTTTTTGCACTGACGCACCCTACTAACCGTCAATTTGGAATAATTTGTTTTTTGGTCTTCCCTAACTTTTTAGCGAGAATCTTCTGGAGTATTGTCTGCTAGGCTTGTTTTATCTACGTTCCGCATTCTATTCATCTGAGTTAGGGCATACCTTGCTGTTGCCTGGACTTCAGCATCAGGATCATCTAGGGCATGAGCTAACATCTGACTCATCTGAGCCATCATGTCATAGACGCGGGTCAAATCACGAATGGCGTTTTGTCTGACTTGTGGGCTTTCGTCCTGCATGGAGACGGCAAAAGCCTTGTTGATTGGTTTGAGTGAACGGACGTTAATTTCTGATAAAGCAGCCAAAATTAAATTACGTTGTTGTGAATCGGCATCAATCAACATATTAACGAGTGGTTGAATTGCGCGTGAATCGCCCTGCTGTCCTAAATCCCAAATAGCTTTGTGTCGTTTTTTAGGGTCGGTACTGCGTAAATCTTGAACTAACTCATCAACAATGTTGAGTTTAGCAAGACGGGAAGTTGTTTCAACAGGCATCACTGTTGCGGGGAATGATGCTGGCGCTGTTTGGGAAACGCTGGCTTGAGCAGTAGTTTCCTGATAATTAGATGTATGTGCTAACTCTTGTAAAACTGGGGCAATGGGATCTTGTTGATTGGCACTTAAAGCTTTTTGTGGTGCTGTTTTGAGTTGCTTTTGTGGTTTGTTGGGGTCGAACCGCCGTAATAAATATAGGATTGCGCCAATAGTTCCTAAAGTTCCTAAGCCCAATATTGACCACCAAAGAAAATCTCTAAAGGCTGAATTAGAGTTATTGGTAGTTGTGACGGGAGCTTCAGAAGATGAGGCGACAGCCAGTTTATTCTGATTATCTATCAAGGCTGTTTGTAAAACCCTTTTAGTGGCTAGATCCGCCACCCCATCAACTCTACTAAACACTTTAGCTTGCTGAAATTTTGCTACAGCCTGTTTTGTACTGTCACCGTATTTTCCATCAGTAATGCCACTGTAGTATCCTAGCTGCTTTAATTGCATTTGTAGTGTTTGCACATCCGGCCCTTGACTACCTGGCTTAAGAGCAACTTGCCCAGTCGCTGAAGTGGAACTGACTTGTGCGACTTCTAATTTTTTAGGTGCGAAGTTGGTTGTAGCTGTGCTGGCTTGAGTTGAGTAAAAACCCACACAAGAAACACAGGTAAGTATGACAATTGAGGGGTAGTTTAGCCTCATATTAAAAGTTAGAGCCTGAATGTGTTTTTAAAGTTATCGGGAAATTGATAACCTAAATCTATGTAAGTACTAATTTTTATTTTGACGCAAAAATCTAACCTTAGTTGCTAGTAATATACCTTATTTTGTCTAATTATTTTATTTTTTCTTCTGATTCAGGTAATCTCAAAACTCAGATTCTTGCGACTGTACTGGCTCTGCACACTCAGGGATTGATTATAGGACTTACGCACTCAGATTTTCTGTTGAGACCGGGTGTAAGGGTTTCAAACATTGATGGATAAGCCTTGATGATTTTTTATTGGCAAGTGTCTTATACCAATTCTCTCTGAAGTTGCGCCAAATAAATGATGTACAGACTTTGCGTGCAACGTCTCTACAGTACAGAATAAAGTGCATCTTTATCAAGAAACGGTATTAGGGTAGAGTTTCTGGCTCAGATTCTCTGACTTTTACAGCTAAGGGGTTGAGCTTTTTCGTAGTTGCTTCTGCGAGCATTGGTTGGGATTTTGCAGATATTTCTTCCATGACAGACTTTTTGTTTTGTCCTGCCAGGTTATCACGCTGATTTATGAGGTAGATGCTGATTAAAGTGAGGAATACTCCTACCCATTGCAAGGTAGAGAGAACTTCTGAAAGTAAGAGATGACCGAATAACAGAGCAAATATGGGAGTAAGGAAGGTGAGGGAACTGAGACTGGTAAGACTACCACTAGAAGCGAAGTAGAAAAATAATCCGTAGGCGATCGCACTGCCAAAGACGGTAGCATAAGCTAAAGCTAGCCATTCCGAACCTACCAGATTTTCCCATTGTTGAGATTCTACGACTGCGGAAATTCCCCACAATGGCAAACCACCGATAATCATGTGCCAGCCTGTAGCCGTTACAGGGTCTACATACCGCGTCACAAATCTAATTAACACCGTTCCTACGGCCATTGACAACGCCGCCAACAACATTAACCATTCACCACTGGCAAACAGGTTTTGCCAGTTGCCAATCGTCACCTCTGCACCTGTACCTAGTAAACTGAAAATCCACTCATCAGGTAAGCCAATTAAACTAATTCCTGTGACTCCCAGACCTAATCCCAGCCATCCCCATAAACCAATCCGTTCTTGAAATAGCCACAACGACAGCAACGCCACCGCTAAAGGTTGGGAGTCAATCATGACTGAACCTAACCCCGCACTGGTACGGACTAACCCCTCAGCTAAGAACCCTTGAAATAAGGTTCCATCCACTAGCCCAAATAAGGCAATCCACAACCACCCTTGCCAACTATTAGGCTGGGGTCTACCTGACAGTGCGGCGGCAATTAAAATTAACACTCCCGCCGGTAGCAGCCGCACTCCCGCCATGAAAAACGGTGTGGTGTGGGGTATGACTCCTTTCATTGCTACCATTGCCGTCCCCCATAGGAAAAATGGCGCAATTAACAGTAGAGGGGCTATGGGAAATTTGGATGCACTGAGTTTCAGTTGCATGGTGTTGGTGATGCCTTTGGTTTACGGGTGCAGAGATTACTTTAACCAATTCTACCCAATTGTGTCTTTTTGTGAAGGAAATAATACTTAGGGGCTTTGGTCATGGGTAACGGGTAATTGGTAATTGGGAGAAGATTTTTAGCTATTACCTATGACCAGTTACCTATTATCACTCCTGAATTGATCACCAGCAACGTAGATTGTTTAGGAGAAATTAGGAAGTAGATTTTTTTCTAAATGGGTGAGTAATTTCACGCCAAATTCTGCTTCAAAGACTGCTTTTTTGTAGTCTAAACTCCATAGTTCTAAAGCGCAATCGTCATCGGGTCGAGATGGATAGATGAGTAAGTTAAACTGCTGGAAGTGGTGATAATAATCACATTTGATTTGAGCGATCGCCCCAATTTGTCGCCTATCTAATGCTACTGCCAATCTTAACAGCGCACTTAATTGGCTCACGATTTGCCGATGCTCTTTACTCAATAGGTTTCGGTAATTTTCATGCTTTTTCTTGGGCGGTGATTTGCGGTGATAACGGGCTAAATTGGCAATGATTTCGATCTCGGTTTCGTTGTAACCGAGTAGTTCACTATTGCGAATGAGATAGTAGGAATGTTTGTGGTGGGATGAATGGCTGACATGATGGCCGCAGTTGTGTAAAATTGCTGCCGCCCAAAGTAATCGCCGTTCGTTGCTGCCCCAGTGGTGTAGTAGTCCTTGGGTTTGGTCAAATAAACTCAGGGCAAATGTGGCTACGCGATCGCTATACTCTAAGTTAACTTGATACTTGCTGGCCTGTTTGAGGACACTACGCTGGCGAATCGAACTTTGAAACCGCAATCTGTCTTCAATTAAGCCGTGGCTTAACATCCAGTCAACAATTACCCCTTCCCGTAATGCGCGACCACAAGCGGTTAATGACTCCACACCCAACAGGGTCATAGCTTCTTGCAAGATGACAGCGCCGGCGAGTATGACTTCAGAACGCTTTTCAGGCATTCCAGGGATAGCGGCTCTTTCGGCATTTGTCATTCTCCGCAGGCGATTTACCCACTCTCGCAAGTCTTTGAGGGTGAATTGATAGCCATTGAGGGTAGAAGGGACTGTACCCGTTTTTTCCCGCGCATGAATCATGGCAATGGTTTCAATTGTGCCGGAAGTGCCAATTAAACGGGGAGATTCGCCAGGATTCAGGTTAGCTAGCACTTCTTCCACAGAACGTTCTAACATCCCCCTGGCGTAGGCTTGCAGGTATTGAAACTCGATATTGCTGATGGGGTCTGTGGTGATTAACTCGCTCGTGAGTCGTACAGCACCAACTTTTGTGCTGGTGAGGGTGCGAGGTTCTTGAGTGTCGCCTAAAATCAATTCTGTAGAACCACCACCAATATCAATAATCAGGTGCGGTTGGTTATGAAATTCCATCCCCGACAAAACACCCAGGTAAATGCGTCGTGCTTCTTCTTGCCCAGAAATCAAGTCAACGCTTAAACCCAATTCTGTTTCGATCTGGTGTAAAAAATCTTTACCATTGGGAGCTTCTCGCACTGCACTAGTCGCTACAGCAATTAATGCTTCCGCGTTAGCAGTTTTAGCTGCTTCTTGAAAGCGCTTCAACGTAGCAATCGCTTTTGCCATAACCTGTGGTTTTAACTCCCCAGTGGTAATATTGCGATCGCCCAGTCGCACTGTTTCTTTTTCTCTGGAAACAATACTAAAAGCTGGTAGTGTCGGGTCAATCTTTACCACTACCATGTGCAGAGAATTGGTTCCCATGTCAATGGCAGCAATAATCCGGTGTTGCTGAACTGGTTGAGTGTTGACACTCTCCCAGCTAGATGAAACTAAATTCACCATCTAGTCTTCTCTCTGTATTCAGGATGGATGGTAATGAATGATGTGTCGGGGTAGTTGGCACTGATATTATGTTGCAACACACTTAATTTTCAGGTTGAGCGTAGTTGGAACTACCTGAACTTAAGTATATTCACCCTGCTACTGACAATTTTCGTGACTATTTAATTAAATTTAGTTAAAGTTGCCACTGAAGATTATGTCTTTACAAATATCAAATAACGCTATTCTATAGATGTAAAGATGTGTGAAGTAGG
Source organism: Trichormus variabilis 0441 (assembly GCF_009856605.1). Classification (NCBI taxonomy): domain Bacteria; kingdom Bacillati; phylum Cyanobacteriota; class Cyanophyceae; order Nostocales; family Nostocaceae; genus Trichormus; species Trichormus variabilis. The sequence goes on from NZ_CP047242.1 coordinate 5,700,971, forward strand.
GACTGGGGACTGGGGACTAGGGACTGGGAAGAGTAGAAAGAAACAGGATAGTCATAGGTAATCTACATCGATACCCAATACCCAATCCCCAATACCCAATCCCCCATACCCGATCCCCAATCCCCATGCTAGAAACTAACCAAGAACCCATTTGGCTAACGATTTTCCGTCTTTTGCGGTGGCACAAACCAGAAGGACGATTGATTTTGATGATTCCGGCACTTTGGGCTGTGTTTTTGGCGGCGGCAGGCAAACCCCCTTTGCCTTTGGTGGGGGTAATTGTCTTGGGTACTCTGGCTACCAGTGCGGCTGGATGCGTGGTTAATGATTTATGGGATCGGGATATTGATCCAGAAGTGGAGAGAACACGCGATCGCCCCTTAGCATCTCGGACGCTTTCTATAAAAGTTGGTATTGCAGTTGGTATTATATCTTTATTTTGTGCAGCAATTCTCGCCTACTACCTTAACCCCTTGAGCTTTTGGTTATCTGTGGCTGCCGTGCCTGTAATTTTGCTTTATCCGGGTGCAAAGCGAGTGTTTCCTGTCCCGCAGTTGGTTTTGTCCATTGCTTGGGGTTTTGCGGTGTTAATTAGCTGGAGTGCGGTAACACAAAACATTTCTCAAGCAACGTGGTTACTGTGGGGGGCCACCTTACTCTGGACATTGGGATTTGATACAGTTTACGCCATGAGCGATCGCGAAGATGATCGACGCATTGGAGTTAATTCCAGTGCCTTATTTTTTGGTGATTATGCTCCTTTAGCTATTGGCATTTTCTTTTTAGGCACAATTATTTGCCTAACTTGGTTGGGTGTTGCCATCCACCTACATCTAGCATTCTGGATTACCTTAGGAATCGCTTCAGTTGGTTGGATTTGGCAGGTTTTACTTTTAAGACAGCCACAATTGCCTAATCCGGCTTACGGTGAGATGTTCCGGCAAAATGTCTGGATTGGTTTTATTGTACTGGCTGGGATGATATTCGGTTCTTTGTAAGGAAGGGTATAGGGGTGTAAGGGTGTAAGGCGTTTAAAATTGACATCCCCACTTAATACCTTGCACCGCTCTCTTATTGCGAAAATAACAAGGTAAAAGGCTAATTATTTCGTAGGGTGGGCAATGCCCACCACTTGCTGATTGAGAAGCTGCAAGATGTTAGCCTCACCCTTGTCCAAACCCTTGATTTTTCATTTTCATCCGTAAGTCCTAATAAATTCACACTCAGAGGGACAAAGCAATGCTGTGTCCTTATTTTTCTACGTATTCCTACTGAACAATCTTTACCTGAATTTTATAAAAAAGCAGTATTTTCCGTACTTTTAAAAAGTTTTTATCAAAATATCTGCGATCACCTCCGAAATATTACGAATATAGTTTAGTAGTTGGGTATATAGCTATAGAAGTTAGACTCACCCAACTCTATGAAGCGATCACTTATATTGGGTCAGAACCCATCGCACCTAGTCAAAATCACCATGATAGTTTTATTGTCTCTTGGCAGCGTTGGTGTTGTTGGGGGAAGTTTCTTTCTAAGAAAAGCTTTTATCACTAGTAGCCAGTCGGAAATAGTCACAGATACATCACGCTACAAAGAAATACGCCATCAACTTTGGTCTACTCAGGACGAAATTAAACACTTTCCTTCAGAAATACCTGCTGGAGTCGAAAATGAGCGTCTAGCCTATGCACCAGGAAGTTCACAAACTGGTAGTTACTTTCAAGTAAGGCTGAGAAAGTCACCAGAACAAATTCAACAATTACTCAACCAGTACCGCAAACTGGCTAAACATCAATACAGAGGCGGTGACACAAACGTTCACGCCAATTTACCTAATGGTGTACCGACTACGTTTTTCTACACCAGTGAATCTGCTGCCGAGTCTTTTCCACCTTCTTATGAAATACTTGTTTTAAATGCAAAGGATAAAGGTAGACCTGGTTTTAAGTGGAATCACGGTGATAGCTATGGCGTGGCCATTGATAGTTCAGCTTCAGAAATTATTTATTGGGCTGAAAAATGGTAATTGGTAGTTTAACTCATAAGATATGTAGTCATTATTCATTTGCTCCATTGGCTAATCATGGAAATTATTTGGGTTTAAATCAACAGGAAAAACAAAAAATTCTTTGTTTGCTTCAATTAGTGTTTTGTAATGAAGGTCAATTGCCTTTGATAAATTGCAATATTTAATCGGTACCCATAGTCCATCGCTGAAAAAATATATGACAACCCGATGATTTAGGTATTGATCCAACGGAAGTGGAATTTGCCAGTTTGAATTCAACATCTAATTCTTAAGGATTATATAACACATTATTCGCTTTATTCTTTCTCATACTATTGGTATACAACTAAGGCGTTAGACTATCTGTAGTTAGGTTACTTAGTATGACAAAAGTTAGAAATTTAGTTGATTAGGTTAAATATTTAGTGGTTATCTATCTATATCGGCAAATCATGATAAAAAACTAATTTTATGGTGGGCATTGCCCACCCTACGACTACGAGGATAAAAAATAATTATAAAAGTTTGGCGTAAAGTCTTCAGTAAACAAGTTTATGGAATAACTCAAGAAAAAACACTGTGACGATTCAATAACTTGATGGAAGTGCAGTTATATATTTTATTGGCACAAATTTCACTATAATTACTTTCTATGGTTCGCTGAGTCTTGACAACAATCGGCGACAACAGCAAAAGCCAAGAAAATAGTGTTTGTAGTCAGCACTTCAGTGCTGAGAGAAATTAGAAATAAAGTGCTGACTACAAACTAAAACATTTCTAGAATATTACTAAACAGAACAACTTAACTCACCAGCTTTTTGTGTAAAGCGGCGATTTTCTCGGTAATCTACAGGGCAATCAATCACGGCTGGTACATCTTGTGCTAGGGCTTCTTTGAGTACGGGAATTAAATCTAAAGCTGATTCAACTCTGTAACCTTTTAAGCCCATACTTTCGGCTAATTTGACAAAATCTGGATTACCGAAATGCACAAAAGATGATTGTCCTTTACCAAATTGATTTTCTTGTTTCCATTCAATTAAACCGTAGCCGCCATCATTGAAAATTAGAGTGACAAATGGTGTACCAACTCGTAAAGCTGTTTCTAATTCCTGGCAATTCATCATAAAACCACCGTCACCAGTAGCGGCGACAACTTTACGGTTAGGATAAACGAGTTTTGCAGCCAAAGCGCCAGGAATAGCAATACCCATTGCGGCAAAGCCATTAGAAATAATACAGGTATTAGGGCTATGGCAATGATAATGACGGGCTATCCACATTTTATGAGCGCCAACATCAGAAATTACGATATCATCAGGCCCCATTACTTGCCGTAAGTCATAGATCAACTTTTGTGGCTTAATCGGATAACCATCATCATTGGCATATTGTTCGTAATCTTCCCGAATATTGCCTCTTAAGCTGATAGCATAAGGATTAGGTTTACCTTGTCTATCTGCTACTTTTAATATTTCCACCAGAGAATCAGAAATATCACCAATAACGGATACATTGGGAATATAACTGCTGTCAATTTCCGCCGAATCTGCACCAATATGGACAATAGGAATTTTGCCTTCTGGGTTCCATTTTTTGGGTGAAAATTCGATCAAATCGTAACCAATAGCAATTACTAAATCTGTATTATCAAAGCCGCAAGTAATGAAATCTCTTTGTTGCAATCCTACCGACCATAGGGCTAAGGGATGAGTGTAAGGAATTACACCTTTACCCATGAAAGTATTAGCAACAGGGATATTCATTTGGGTAGCAAATTGGGTGACAGCATCACTAGCTTTAGCCCTAATTGCACCATTTCCTACTAATATTAAAGGATTAACGGCTTGAGAAATAGCGGCGGCGGCGGCACGAATACTGGCGAAAGATGCGTATGTTTTTTCGATATTGTCTTTCTGCAAAGGTTTGCCCTCTACGGGCATAGCGGCAATATTTTCTGGTAAATCTATGTGAACTGCGCCTGGTTTTTCGCTTTGCGATCGCTTGAAGGCTTTACGCACAACTTCGGGTGTAATACTCGGTCGGACAATCTGTTTATTCCACTTAGTTACAGGGGCAAACATCGCTACCAAATCTAAATATTGATGGGATTCGATGTGCATTCTATCGGTTCCCACTTGTCCAGTAATCGCCACCAAAGGCGCACCATCTAGGTTGGCATCAGCCACCCCAGTCATGAGATTTGTTGCCCCCGGCCCTAAGGTAGAAAGACATACGCCGGCTTTTCCTGTCAAACGTCCATAAACATCTGCCATGAAAGCTGCACCTTGTTCATGACGGGTTGTAATAAATTGAATCGAGGAATGTTTAAGTGCTTCTAAAACGTGTAAATTTTCTTCACCAGGAAGTCCAAAAACATATTGCACTCCTTCATTTTCTAAACACTGTACTAACAGTTCTGCTGTATTCATTTTGAATTAATTCCTTATTTGCGAAAGAGTCAATAGTCAGTTGTCAGTGGCAAAGAATAAACAACTAACAACTGACAAAAACAACTTATTTCACCCAAACGGTTTTAACATTAACGAACTCGTGTATGCCTTGAATGCTTAATTCTCGGCCATACCCAGAACGTTTTATGCCCCCAAATGGTAGTCTGGGGTCGGATTTTACTAAACCATTAATAAATACTGCGCCTGCTTCAATTTCGGAAATCAGGCGATCGCGTTCTTGGTCGTTATTTGTCCAAGCACTTGCACCTAAACCAAAGGGTGTAGCATTGGCCAGTTGAATTGCCGTATCGATATCTGGGACACGAAATAACAACGCCACTGGGCCAAAAAATTCTTCTTGGGCAATGGGCTGATCAACTGGGATATCTATGATAATTGTGGCCGGGTAAAAGTTGCCAGGACGATCGGCTAAAGGATAGCCACCGGTCAAGACTTTACCGCCACTTTTGACGGCAGTTTGTACTTGTTGGTCTAAATCTTGGAGAATATCGGGGGTTGCTAGTGGCCCTAAGTCTGTATCTGGATGTAAAGGGTCGCCAATTTTTAGCGCTGTGAATTTTTCTAACAGCAACTTTTCAAATTGATCGGCGATCGCTTCTGCCACAATGAAGCGTTTCGCGGCAATACAAGATTGTCCGTTATTTAACATCCGTGCTGATGTAGCTGTAGCGGCGGCTGCTTCTACATCAGCACTTTCTAACACAATAAATGGGTCACTTCCCCCCAATTCCAAGACTGTTTTTTTAATTTGTTTTCCCGCCGCCGCCGCTAGAGATGCGCCGGCTGGTTCGCTTCCGGTTAAGGTAGCAGCTTTTACTCGCTCATCAGCCATTAAATCGGCAACTTTCGCCGCACCGATTAACAGAGTTTGAAATACACCTCCAGGAAAACCTGCCCGATGGATAATATCTTCGATGGCTAAAGCGCACTGTGGTACATTCGATGCGTGTTTGAGTAAGCCGACATTACCTGCCATGAGTGCAGGTGCAGCAAAGCGGAACACTTGCCAGAAGGGGAAATTCCACGGCATGACTGCCAAAATTATCCCCAAGGGTTGGTAGCGGACAAAGCTATGACTGGCATCAGTTTTGACACTGACATCAGCCAGAAAATCGGCGGCATTTTCCGCATAGTAGCGGCAAACAGCAGCACATTTTTCGACTTCGGCAATGGCTGCTTTGTAAGGCTTGCCCATTTCCAAGGTCATTAACTTAGCAAAGTCAGCTTTTTCTTGCTCCAGTATATTGGCGGCTGCTTGCAAAGCTTGCGATCGCTCTGCAAAACTCGTATGTCGGTACTTTTCAAAAGCCTGGTCTGCCAAATCTAATTTAGCGGCAATTTCTGCATCGTTGAGTGGCTCAAAGGTTTTGAGCGTTTCCCCAGTGGCGGGATTGATGGTGGCGATCGCCATTGCCTAACCTCCCGTTTAAAAATAGCTTGAGGTAGCTTCTTAGTGTTACACATATTTTCCCAAGGAGGCTACCACCCAAATTTTAATCTTTTGGACAAAATTTAGTTCCTATATTTAAAAGCTTGCTCAACGAGTGATAATCGGTAAGGTGATGACAAATTCAGTCCCTGCACCGAGTTGAGAATTTACAAATAGTGAACCATTGTGTTTTTCTACGACAATTTGACGGGCGATCGCTAGTCCTAGACCTGTACCTTTACCAACGGCTTTCGTAGTAAATAAGTGGTCAAAGATTTTTTGTTTCACTTGTTCATCCATCCCAATGCCATTATCAGCAATGATAATTTTCACTTGGTCATTATTAACTGTAGTAGTAATTGTAATTTGGTGAGGATGAGCTTTTATTTCCTCAAGAGTTTGTCCTTTATTTGTTGCTTCTAATGCGTCAATAGCATTGGCTAGAATATTCATAAACACCTGGTTTAATTGCCCAGGAAAACATTCAATTTGAGGTAAATTACCATAATCAGTTATCACCTCAATGGCGGGACGTTGTTCATTAGCTTTGAGCCGATGCTTGAGAATAAGAATGGTACTGTCTATACCTTCGTGGACATTAAAGCTTACTTTATGGTCTGTATCGGCACGGGAGAAAGTTCTTAAGCTGGTGCTGATATTTTTTAGTCTGTCGCTAGCCATCACCATTGCATCTATCATCTTTGGCAAATCTTCTAAGCTATAATCTAAGTCAATTTCTTCAGCATGGTTAATAATTTCTGCACTTTTGTTGGGGAAATTTGCTTGGTATAATCTTAGATGTTCAGCAATATCGGCAATTGTGGGTTTAGCTTGTTTTAAAGTCGCGGTAATAAAACCCAAAGGATTATTCATTTCATGGGCTACTCCAGCCACTAAATTACCCAAGGCAGACATTTTCTCACTTTGGATAATTTGTAATTGGGCTGCTTGTAAATCTTGTAATGCTTGTTGAGCTTTTTGATACAGGCAAGCATTTTCTAGAGATATAGCTGCTTGAGAGGAAAGCAAGTTAATTACTTGCAAGCGTTCTAGGGTAAATACTCCAGAGGTAATTTGATTCTCCAAATATAAAATGCCTAATAAATTGCTTTGTTTAATAATTGGCTGACATAATACACTTTTCGGTTGATGTTTGAGGAGATATTGATCTATTAGCCCAGGAATATCTATTTGATAATTATCGATTACCAGAGTTTCCAGGGTGTTTTTAACATAATTAATGATTGTTCCAGGGATATGTTTACAAGTATCAATTGGTTGTAGAAGTAGAATGTTTTGAATTTTTCCTTCTGGTTTGTTTTCATAACTAATAAAAGTAATTGCTCGAACATACCAAGCATTGTCTTGGGGAAGGATTAAAACAATCTTTTTAGCTCCAGAAATTTCGAGGATAATTTTTGTCAAATTGACAATTAATTCTTCTAATTCGATGGTGCTGGATATTGCTTGAGCAGCTTTGAGAACAGAAGTAAAATCCAGGATATCAGAAATACTAGTGCTACTTGTGCCAGCAGTGTCAGTTGGGACGGCGATGGTGTTGCGGTTAATCGGTGCAATAGTTTCTAAGGGATTAAGGTTGAGTTGTCGCCGTTGCAAGATGGGTTTAAGCAGTTGAGGGTAGAGTTTTTCTAAGTTATCAATTTTAGCTTTTGCGCCCCAACGTGCGTAACAATAATATGCCTCCTGCATATATATCTGGGCAACTTTGTCTTTGCCCCAGTCCAAGTAAAATTTAGCTGCTAGCTCATTGCTGAGTGCTTCTTCTTGAATGTATTGGGATTTTTTGGCTCCGGAGATAGCGTGATCGTAATATTCAATTGCTGAGGTTTTTTCACCCAAAACTCGATATCTTTCTGCTGCCACTAAATCAAGTTTATGCTGGTGATTCATGGGGGCATATTGCGCCCATCGTTGTAACTTGGCTTGGTTTTCTGCAACGTACTGTAATGTGGCTGATACTTCTTCTGAATTTTGTCTTAACTGTGCTAAAGCAATCAGAGAATCATAGAGATAAAATATTGGTTCACAGAAAAGTCCAGCAGCAGCCATTAAATGATCTTTAATCTTAATAGTAATGCTTTTCGCTGTCTCAATTTCGCCAAACAAGTAGCACAGCATCAGCTTGTACAAATAGAAAATATACAACCCATACCCATCATTGGCAGCTATTAACAGAGGGATAAATTCTTGTTCTTGCAAGGCTTCCCCAGACAAGATGGTGGGATGGACAGCAAAACCAAGTAAATTTAGTGTAGATTGCCAATAAATGCGGACATAATTGGCTGTTGTTATTTGATTGAGTTGCTCCAACTCATTGCTGTAGGCGCGAGCATCTTCTTGTAAAGTGGCAAGGTGCTGACCACACCAAAAAGAATGGCTACAAAAATTGTGGGCATGATGACCGGCAAACTCTAGGTTGCCCACTTCTAGAGCGATCGCATAGCCTTTTTGCAAGAGTGGTAAAATCTCTTGGACATGAGATTTGCGTTGTAAAATATACAATGCCAAAACTAGCAAAACTTGGGGTTGAGTCGCCTTAGCGTCCACTTTTGACACTATTTGCAGTGCTAATTGACCAAACTCGGTTGCTGTATCCACATCTTGCAAAACATTACACAGCAGCACACCATAAGTACTATAGATATACCCTGTAGCTGGTGTATTTCCGTACTGGATGGATATTTTGACTAACAGCAAAGTGATTAATGGAAACAGGGGAGAGCCGGAGAGGTAAGCCACTGTCATGATGCTACTGGCAATCTGGACAATGGCAACTTTCTCCTCATCTGTGATGATGGGTAGGTGAACTAAATCTGCAATTGCTCTGTCACCAATCAGTTCCCTAATCTCTTGGATTTCCTGTTGAATAACTGCTGGTGTGGTTGCTTCAGCAAAGGTTACCCCCAACTGTTGTAAGATTTTTTGGGCGATGGCAATTGCTTCGGCAAATTTATTCTGGGAAATATAAGCTTGAATCCTAATACGGTAAACGTTAACCTGTTCAATTAAAGTGTGCGCTTGGGCGGTGACGATATTAATAAACTGTTCCATCTGTGCAAAGTCACCACGCAGAGAAGCGACTTCCGCCGCAAATTCATGTAGATGCAAGGTGATTTCATACTGGTGCTGCCAAGCTTTCTCGCCCAACAATAACAACCCCACGGTAATATATTCATGAGCCGCTTGATAAGCTGTGGCACTCCTGGCTTTACGACAGGCAGTGAGATTGAGTTGGGCTAATTCATCTCGTTCTGTTTGTTGGGTAATTAAAGCAACTCCGTAATTGAGTTGATTGACCAGTTCAAAAATTCGCTCTTCTCTAGCGACTGGAGAAATCTGTTTTAACAGCAGTTGTCCGATTTGGTAATGAGTCGCTTGTTTTTGGTCTTGGGGAATCAAAGAATAAGCAGCTTGTTGGACGCGATCGTGTAAAAATCGATATTCCACATTTTGGCTATTGTTAACATGGGCATCTTGGCGATCATGATCCAAATAAAATTTGTAGACTTCGCTTTGAGGCAGAATTAATCCTTCCTGTAAAGCTTTCCATAAAGCATCTGCCGTATCTGCTGCTGATTTTTCTAAAACAATTGCTAAGGTATTTAAATCAAAAGAGTTACCAATACAAGCTGCTAACTTGAGTACATCTTGTGTTTTACTAGGAAATTTCTGCAACTTTTGTGCCATAAACTTCACCACATCATCAGTGAGGGATAGTTCATTGATTTGGGTAATATCACATTCCCAATAACCTTGATGGCGATTAAAAGTAATCAGCTGATCTTCGTGTAACGCCTTGAGAAACTGGGTGATAAAAAAGGGATTACCTTTGGTTTTACGCTCAATTAATTCTGTCAGGGGATGCGATCGCTCTGCTTGACAATGCAGGGTATCAGCAACTAAATGATTCGTATCACACAAGGTCAGGGAGGCGAGAGTAATTTTATTAACAGTTTTTCCCGCTTTTTTCAATTCTTCTACTGTCAAAATCAACGGGTGGGCGGTGTGGACTTCATTATCTCGATAAGCCCCCAACAACAGGAGATAACTCTGATCCTCCATCAGCAGTTTGATCAACTGTAGGGAACCCGTATCTGCCCACTGTAAGTCATCTAAAAACATCACCAAGGGATGTTTTGGGGTGCTAAAAATTGCAATAAACTTTTGGAACAATAAGTTAAAGCGATTCTGGGCGGCTATTCCCGACAGTTCCGGCGCAGGGTGTTGTTTACCGATGATGATTTCTAGTTCGGGAATCACCTCAATTAGCACTTGTCCGTTATTGCCTACAGTATCTAGGATCTTGGTGCGCCACTTAGATAATTGCGAGTCTGATTCTGATAACAATTGCCCCATTAAATCTCGCAGGGCTTGCACAAAGGCTGATAAGGGAAGATTGCGATTGAACTGATCAAATTTACCTTTGATGAAATACCCTTGTTGACGGGTAATAGGCTTGTGAACTTCGTTAACGACGGCGGTTTTACCAATACCCGAAAATCCTGCCACTAACATCATTTCTGATTTGCCTTTGGTGACACGCTCAAAAGCTTGCAGTAAGACTTTAACTTCCGTTTCTCGCCCATAAAGCTTTTCGGGAATGAGAAAGCGATCGCACATATCCCGTTTACCAATTTCAAAAGCTGTAATTTTGCCGTTATTTTTGCATTGGTACAAACAAGTTTCTAAATCATGCTTTAATCCCAAAGCACTCTGATACCTATCTTCGGCATTTTTCGCCATCAGCTTCATGATGATATCAGATAACACTAGGGGAATATGTTGTTGGTGTCCCAAGGCGATCGGTGTTTTCGCTATGTGACAATACACCAACTCCATCGGATCATCAGAACTAAATGGTAACTCTCCCATCAATAGTTCATAAAGTGTTACACCCAATGAATAAAAATCGCTCCGGTAGTCGATTCCTCTGTTCATTCTGCCGGTTTGTTCGGGGGAAATATAAGCGAGAGTTCCTTCTAAAACATTGGGACTTCTGATTTCTTGCGTTTCTTTAGGTAATAATGAAGCGATGCTAAAGTCGATCAGGTGAACTTGTTTTGTTTGGGGATGAATCAGGATGTTTGCGGGTTTGATATCTTTGTGAATTACACGATTGAGGTGTAGTTCTTGCAGAATACTGGTTATTTGGATAGCGATCGCCAAAAATTCTACTAGGGGAAGGGGAGCAGTTTTGATGTATTCTCGTAAAGCAATACCTCCTGTGTCTTCCATCACCAAAATATAACCGTTACCATAGGTTTCTAATGATAAGGGGCGAATGATCCCAGTAACGTTGAGATTTTTGCTAATAGTGTATTGATTGCGAAACTGTAGTAATTCTTGGAAATTGGGATAATCGGAAGCTAGAACTTTAATGACTACTGGGAGCTGGTCTTGCTCGCGGATAGCTCGATATACTCTTGTTTTGGAACCGGCATATAGTTGAGAACTAATTTGATATCCGGTGATGATGGGGTTGGAATATTGTTGAGTTGCCATTTATACATACCTCATAATGCAAACTTGTGTTTACTTCTCTAGCCTTAAGTCGCAATTCGCTGACGAAAAGCCTCACAAATTGCATACACACTTCGTTATTATTCCCATCAACTAGATGTTGACTAACAATGATCAGTAATAATTGATGAGTAATTGGTACTGATTACTGAGTGATCAGTGATATTAGCACTGGTAGGGCGTGTAGCTGGTACTGAGTCAGATATTTTCCCTCTGCTCCCTCCCTTATCAAATCATAGCTAGGACTTACGCATGAAAACGAAAGATCAAGGTTTTGGACAAGGGTGTAGGGGTGTAGGGGTATAAGGGTATAAATGCTTGAAACCCTTACACCCCTGTACCCTTAAACCCTTACACCCGGACTCAACAGATAACCTGTTTGCGTCAGTCCTAATAAAAACACCTAAAGAACAATAATTATCCACATACTTATACCCAAAATAATAGCTGAGAGGTGTTGCCAAAGTAATGTTCTCAATGGTTGTCTGGCAATTTTTTGCGTCAATACTATCGTCAACAGCACGGAAAAAATGAGAGTTGCACCTTGTAAAAAGGCAATCACGGCTGGGTGCGCTACTAATATTGGTAATTGCTCACCACTCAGACCAAAGGTGGCAAAAGTAACGGGGAGAATCTTGCCACTTTCACCTAAACCTAAACGTAGATAGTGAGCGAAATTTCCCCCTAAAACTAATGGCAAATAACCATAAGCAAGTTCAATAAAGCGTCGAGGTTTACGGCGAGTATTGAAGATTTTAATTAAACCGTAGGTGGATAAAATAATAGCAGATGGCATTAATAATGCCAAAATTGATATTCCCAAATGTAGCCAAAATTGAGTTAAATCAAGTTGTAAACCTAGCCAATCTAACAACTCTGGTAAACGATGGAGATATATTCCCCCTAATAGCAAAAATAACAAAGCCACTTCATAATTGTGGGGTACATGAGTTGTCCAAAGTTCAATGCCAGGGGGACGCAAGTTAAACTCTACAGAGCGATGGGGACAAGCTTTAAGACAAGTCATACAAAGTACACAATCTCGGTTATCTTCCAACTGGGCTGGATGAGAATATAAAGGACAACCATCTGTTTCCATCCCTTCGCCTTTTTCGGGGCCGCCTTTATAACATTGATAGGTATTACAGGTAGCAGAACAAATACCTTGCTGCGCTCTTAGTTCAGTCATGGAAAGTTTAGCAAACAAACCATTCATTCCCCCGATGGGACAAAGATAGCGACACCAAAAACGTCGCTCAAACAGGGCAGAAAAAATCATTGCCCCAGAGGTAATTAATAATAGTAGACAAGCGGAAAGATAGGCTGTATTTTCTAAATGCCAAAGTTCTTCCCACAGGAAAATTAAGGTAAATAAACCAAATAGAAACCATCCACCCCATTTTTCTGCTTGTTCTCGCGGCCAGCGCTTGAGTTGGCGGGGGAATAGCCACAGAGAGAGTTTTTGGGTGATTTCGCCGTAAATCATGAAGGGACAGACAGCACACCACACACGCCCGAAGAAGGGAAAAATCAAGAGGATGAGAGGCCACCACCAAGCCCAAAATAAATTTAAAGCAAAATTGCGATCGCGTGTTTGCGGGCCGAGAAACAGAACGCATACAATAAATGCAAACGCTACAACTGTAAAACCATAGTTAATCTTGTCAGGCCACCAAGAACTGCGTAAGAACCGTCGCAATCCTGGATAAAGATTTAAAAGATTGACCCGAAATTGTTTTTTCTTAGGTTCAGCCGCCCAAAATATTTCTTCTGTTAATTCCCTGCGTTCCCCTGCTTGGACAATTGCCCTTTCTACAAGGTTTTTTAGCTCCTTGAGATTACCGGGGAAATCGTAAGATTGTAGGCGGCGTAAAGCTTCTGGGGTAATATGGGGTTTCTTCACTCCACGCGATCGCACATACAAACTAGTATAATATTCTACCTGGGCTTTAATATCAGCTTTCCTTACCCGTAGCGGTGGTACTTTAATAATATGTCCCACACAACGCTCAATCTTAGACTCGGTTTTTTCCGACACAAGTAGAATCCGGGCTTTACTGGTACGGGGTGTAGCAGCTGGTTCTCCTGGTCGAGAAACGGGAGTATATGTATTTGTTTGCAGTAACTGCGCTACAGGCTGTAATAACTCTGGGGGTAATTCTTGGATATTGTTGAGAATTAAACTACCTTCCCCCAACCACTCCAAAAGTCCAGGTTTACCGCCAGCGCGACCAAATAAATCTGCACCGCTTGTCTGCAAAATCCCACAATTGATTTTAATAATCGGTTCCCGTCGCTTGGGGGAACTAAAGTGAATGAGAGTAGCGATATTATCTTTTTCTAAACCTGGTTCGCCAAAGATTTCTACAGATTTGCGGTCAGCCGCCGCACCGCGAATTTGCTCTCGCAGACGCACAGCGTAGCGACTCGTACCCACAATTCCCCGTTGTGCTTTGGTAACTAAATAGGGACGCAACGCTACAGAACGTTCTTGTTCATAGGTTAACGCAGATGTCACCTGGGCTAATTCCTGGGCTAATTGTCGAGAAAAAGCCTGATTAATCTCCGGGTATTGGCTAATTAATTCCCGAAATTTAGCCGTAGGTATGGCCCACACATGAGATTCTGTCAAGGTGACAATTTTACATGGTGTTAATTCATCCAAAAGTAATTCTTGCAGATTGATGACTGCTCCAGGTAGAAACCCACGAGCTAAAACGGAACTATTTTGATTAGTAGTTTCACTTTCTAGTTGACCATCTTGGACAATATACAGTGCTTCTGGGTGAGTGGCTTCTAAAACTAGAGTACTGTTGGCTGGTACAACTTGCTCTTCTAGAGTTTGGGCGATCGCATCCAACACCATCGATGAGAGAATACCTAAAGTTGTCCGTTCTCGTAGCCATATAACTGTGTTTGGAGATGTCATCCTGGGTTCTCCGTGCAGGCTGCTTGCTGTATAAAAGGAATTATCCCTGAAAATAGCTATCTGATGAGTTTATCTGATTTACCTAATCTTGGTGTTCCTTTGGCGCTTTTGGGTTTGATTGTGCTGGCGGCGGTGTTTTTTAGTCGCAGCCGTTAATTTACAAAGCATTACATTTGTAATTTGTCACGAGAAATCCAGAGTAAATTTCCTTGCATAAGTTTTCAAGTTTCAGCTGATGTGTTAACAGAGATATTTTCTGCTCACAAAGCTAATCCTGAAAAACATATACAAGTAAACTGATATGCGCTTAAATTTTATAGATAGCAAACAAGCAATTTCTGTAAATTCTGCCGTTTCCAAATTTGCCAGAGGTACATTAAATTTAACTCTTGCAGCCGGACTCGCTTCTCTTCCTAGCATCAGTAATGCTCAGACAGTAGTACCTAATCAACTACAGGGCGAATGGTCTTATGGTCGGATTTCATCTATCCAATACCAAGACCGCTATACAGGACAGTCAGCACAACCAAATGGTTCTAGCGATCGCTTTAAGGTAGCACCTAATGGTAATTATGAGCGTGCTAGATTACTCCAAATTAACACTTATGGTTGCGCTTCGTACCTATTTATTCAAGAAAAGGGCAAAGTCAAAATAGATGGTCAACAATTGACTTTCAAGCCAAGTGAAAGTCTGGTCAAAGGTCAGCAATGTAGTGCATCAAACACCTATCAACGACGCAATACAGCCAAGACAGAAACCTATAGCTGGTCTTTAGAGAGAAACGAATATGGACAAGAAGTTATGGTACTTGAAACCCTGGATGGCAAGGGTAAAGCTCATTACGGCCGTCCCCAGTAGCATCATAAGGTCTGATTGGTAATTATTTTCCCAATTACCAATTACCAAACCCCACAGAAATTATAACCACACAAACATACTAAATATAATCTTCACCAAATAAGTGCTTTATTAACTCAAATAATTAAATTGGTGTCAACCAATAGCTAATGCCCCTAACAACTTTATTTTTTAAACCCAAGTTTGGCATATCATCTACATTAACACCAAGATAAGTCCAGTGTGGTATGTCATTTTCTACGGTTTGAAACCAACCATTATCATAAAGAGCTTGTCTTTGTTGAGCATTAGATACTCGTAAATCAATTGCTAAACCCCAAAGATGCTGTGATGCTCCTGGTGGTGCAACTACGCCAAGAATTGCTGTTTCTTTGCCTTCCCGGACTTTATCTAAAGTATATTTGTTAGCATATTTTCTCCAGAATCTTAAATTTGTGGCATAGTTACGAGTACAATCACTAGCACCATAGCCAGATTTGAGAGGAATATTTTGTTGAGAACGTGCTTTATTTAAAGCTGATGCGGCTGATTGTTGTAAGTAACAATTGCTAGTGCCTGTGATTTTCTCCATCGTTAAATTAGTTTGGAAGATTTGCGTCTCCCTCTCGTTGTTAAAAACTACCGTAGAAGGAAATTTAACTGTTGGGTCTGGGTCTACAAAAGCTGCACCATAAGCACGAAGCAATATATATTCATAGCTATTTGGCTGAGGAATTTCTGGTAAATTAGTAGCGATCACCGATAAAAAACGTTCTTGTTCAGTTTGCGGAATATTAGGAAGAGGTGTTGGTAATATCGGTTTTTTATATATTTCCAAACAAGATGTGGAATTATTGATTACACAGGCATTTAATGTTTGGTTTTCCTGGGAAATTTTGAAATGACTAATTTCATTACTAGCGACTAGTGTAAGCACCATAAAAGCGGTGACAAAAACAAATTTTAACCTTTTAATGAATCGCCGCATAAAATTACCAATAGTAGATAAATATAAAAAATCATATAATTATAGGACTTACGCAGTGTGACTAATTTTCTGGCTTTTTTGTCAATAGTCCATAGTCAATAGTATCTGTAGGGTGGGCATTGCCCACCATATCTGGGTTTTGCTGGGCAATGCTCACCCTATATATAATTCATAAATCAAATATTAGTCCTATAGATTAGGTTAGAATCAGGAATAAATCTCAGCTTGTTAATCCTGTACGTATGACCATGCACAATTCAGTGGAATTTCAAGACGCTTTTGATGTCATTGTCGTCGGTGCAGGTCACTCCGGTTGCGAAGCGGCGCTTGCTACTGCCCGCCTCGGCTGTCGTACCTTGTTACTGACGCTCAATTTGGATAAAATTGCGTGGCAACCCTGTAATCCGGCTGTGGGTGGGCCTGCTAAATCCCAGTTGACCCATGAGGTAGATGCTTTGGGCGGGGAAATTGGCAAGATGGCAGACCGCACATATCTACAAAAGCGCATCCTCAACTCTTCACGAGGGCCTGCGGTGTGGGCATTACGCGCCCAAACTGACAAGCGGGAATATGCGGCTATCATGAAAAATATTGTGGAGAATCAAGAGAACTTGAGCATCCGCGAGAGTATGGTGACGGACTTGGTTCTGGGTGCTAATGATGAAGTGATAGGTGTGGAAACCTACTTTGGCGTAGCTTTCCAGTGTAAAGCCGTAATTTTAACCACAGGTACATTTCTAGGTGGAAAAATTTGGGTAGGTAACAAATCCATGCCAGCCGGACGTGCTGGGGAGTTTGCGGCTGAGGGATTAACCGAAACCCTAAATCGTTTGGGATTTGAAACTGGTAGGTTAAAGACTGGTACACCCGCACGGGTAGATAAGCGGTCAGTAGATTACAGTAAGATGCAGCTCCAGCCAGGGGATGAGGAAGTGCGTTGGTTTAGTTTTGACCCGGATGTGTGGGTAGAACGGGAACAGCTACCTTGTCACATGACCCGCACCACCCCCGAAACTCATCGCCTGATTCGAGAAAACTTGCACCTATCACCTGTGTATGGTGGTTGGGTAGAAGCCAAAGGCCCTCGTTATTGCCCCAGTATTGAAGATAAGATTGTCCGCTTTGTGGATAAAGAAAGTCATCAAATCTTTATTGAGCCGGAGGGACGGGATATTCCTGAATTATATATCCAAGGGTTTTCTACAGGGTTGCCCGAAAATTTGCAACTACAGATGCTACGTAGTCTCCCTGGGTTGGAAAATTGCGTTATGTTACGTCCAGCTTATGCTGTGGAATATGACTACTTACCTGCAACTCAGTGTTACCCCACACTGATGACGAAGAAGGTTGCTGGCTTGTTTTGTGCGGGACAGGTGAATGGTACAACCGGTTATGAAGAAGCCGCAGCCCAAGGTATTGTAGCCGGAATTAATGCGGCGCGGTTTGTCCGGGATCAGGAAATGATAGTTTTTCCCCGTGAGCAAAGCTATTTAGGCACTTTAGTTGATGACCTATGTACAAAAGACCTCCGGGAACCTTATCGGATGCTTACCAGCCGTTCCGAATATCGCTTGCTGCTACGTTCTGATAACTCTGACCAGCGCCTAACTCCTCTAGGAAGGGAAATTGGCTTAATTGATGACCGTCGTTGGCAACTGTTTACCCGCAAACAGGAGCAGATTACAGGTGAGAAAGAACGGCTGTATGCTACCAGAGTAAAAGAAAATGATGAAGTAGGCAAAGCGATCGCCTCTAATACCCAACAAGCCATTAAAGGTTCAATCACCTTGGCTGACTTACTGCGTCGCCCTGGCTTCCATTATGTAGACCTCGATAGATACGGGTTAGGAAACCCCGAACTTACCCCAGCCGAAAGAGAAGGGGCAGAAATTGACATCAAATACTCTGGCTATCTTGCCAGACAACAAAGCCAAATCGAACAGATTGCCCGTCAAGCACAGCGCCAATTACCAAGGGATTTGGATTACACAACTGTGGAAACCCTCTCCAAAGAAGCGCGGGAAAAACTGAATAAGGTCAAACCCATGACCATTGGTCAAGCAGCCCGAATCGGTGGAGTCAATCCAGCCGACATTAACGCCTTATTAATTTATTTAGAATTGCGTCAAACCAAGCACCAGACAGGATTAGCCGCTTTACCTTAACTTCATCTTTATCAAGGGTGAGTATAGTAGAGGGAGGGATGGGTATGATAGATGACAAGAATTCAGAACTGGCATCATCAATTGATCCCCGCTTTTGAGTTGGATTTAATACAATTAGGGTTTTTGTATGAGAACAAAAATCAACTATTTGGAAAAGGGGTGCAGGGGTATAGGGGTATGGTGATTCCAAGTTTTTACACCTTCATACCCTCACACCCCACCAAAGCCAAGAGTCTCATTGCTTAAGTCCTCACATATTTTAAAAATCCTGATTCCCAGGCAGTAGGGGCGGTGTTGCCCCATCCTGGCAGCTACTACCCTAAAATGCTTATGTTACAAGAAGTTAGCACCCATCTCATTATTCCAGAACCCTCAGAAGACCTGATCGTTAACGAGCCTTGGTCGATAGAATTTTATGCTGATGGCTTGATGGATGAACTTTTTGCTGATATCGACGAGATTCTTGATGTGAACTTGCCGCACCTGACTAACACAAGAGGTAGACAAATGCGCCAAGCATCTCCAGTCAGTAGGATGAATGAAACTGCCGCCAGTGATTGGTTCCATAGTTCCAGCAACCCTTCCCATCATCAAACTTTAGAATATGAACATTTGCAAACCCTAGATGTGCCGCAAATTGTTTTACCCAACTCACTCAATCGAGGCGTACAGAGTGTATCTTCTGTCATTAGTAGACAGGGAGGGAAGGTTGTAGTTGAGTCTCAATCTGTCAAACAGATGACGAGAATCCGTCAGCAAACTCAACTAACTTTGGGCAAAATGCTGATTGTGGGGACAACCCTTGGTGTGGCGATCGCTGGTGTACTATATATATTGCAATCGGGTGTGTTAGTTCTACTCACTGCCAAACTCACCCAGCCAAATCTTAATGTACGACAAGCACAACTACTTCCTCAGCCAGATGTGCAGGGAGAGTTAGCTAACTATATGCTAGGAGCGCTGGCAGTTATCGATAAATCAGATATCCAAAATCGGCAACCAGCTACTTCGGAAATTGGCAGCAGGATGACTTATAGTCCCACAGCCTCAGCTTTCAACAACAGTCAGCCGCCACCAGGTAATCTACCATCCCCCCTCATTGCCAATAATACATCGCCAGCACCTAGCCGTTCTAACGTTGTTGAGCGCATTTACATTCCTGTTTATCAAGCGCCCTTACCGATGCGCTACGCACCACCAGTAATTCCTGGCTCACCTTTACCACCAGTTGCGAATAATTCGGCTACGGGTCAACCAAACATAGTGAAAAATACCTTAACTCAAGTGCAACCAGCAGGCAAACCTGCAAACGTTAATATATTAGCCTCGGCTGTGCGTTCAGAACTGAAGCCAGTAGCTGTACGTAACGCACCAATTAACATCCAACCAGCACCTAAATTACTCCCAAACCTGCCTGTCGTTCCATTCGGTGCGAGTCTACCGAAACAGCCTAACACTGGTGGGGAAGCAGTACCTGTGGCATCACTCACCGTGAATGCTCCTGCACCAGCCCCTATCCATACCCTAGAAGGCTTATTAGAATTGGGAAATAAATCTGTCGCCTTATTTCAAGTTAATGGTACTAGCCGCCGTGTTAGCATTGGTGAAACTATTGGTGCTAGTGGTTGGACTTTAGTTGATGTCAATAATGGTGAAGCTATAGTCCGGCGTAATGGTGAGGTGCGATCAATATATGCTGGGCAGAAACTATAATTGGTTAACCTGATTTGATGTCATGGGCAACGTAAACCAGAATGTAGCCCCTTTCTCTAAACCACTTTTTACCCCAATTTCACCGCCGTGAGCATTAATGATTTGCTTACATAGGTATAAACCCAAGCCTAAACCCAAGGAATTGCGAATACTACCACCCCGAAAATAAAGGTCAAATAACCGATCGCTCTGTTGTTGACTAATCCCTACACCGTTATCATTGACAGTGCAGTAAATCTCGTCATCTTGGGGAATAGCATTGATTGTTACGTGTAATCCAGGGGGATTATGCTTGATGGCATTGACGATTAAGTTGGAAAACACTCGCCATACTTGCGTAGGATCGGCATTTACTAATGGTAAATCTGCGGTGACTAAATTTATCAAAGTGGCTTGATTATCTACCAACATGGGTTCTAAATCTGCGATCGCTGCTTCTACCACCATCTGTAATTGTACAGGCTGACATTGCAAGCTCAAACCCTGCACCTCACCAATATGGGCTTCTAATAAAGAGTTAATCAGATTGAGTTGGCGATCGCTACTTTGCACCATCCGTTCTAAAATTGAGCGAGGTAAGGGGATTGGGGATTGGGTATTGGGGACTGGGAACTGGGGACTGGGGACTGGGGACTGGGGACTGGGTATTGGGGATTGGGGATTGGGGACTGGGGACTGGGGACTGGGCGAAAATCTTGCAGTCAGTTCTCCCCCTGCCTCCCCTGCTTCCCCTGCCCCCTGCCCCCTGCTCCCTGCCCCCTGCTCCCCTGCCTCATCATTAAGTAAATTCCTCAACACCATCAAAGTCCCTAAAACTGGGTTACGTAAGTCATGGGACACAGCATGGAAAAAGACTCTCAGTGATTCTTGGGCTTGTTTGCGTTGGGTAATATCTTCAACTAACCCTTCGTAGTAAAGGAGATTTCCTTGCTCGTCACGAACGGCGTAGGCTTTTTCGGAAATCCAGACAACGCTGCCATCTTGACGATAAATCTGTGACTCAAATTCCGGAGCTAATCCAGACTCTTCCATCAATCGGACAAATTCGGCTCGGCGTTTAGGGTCAACGTATAATTGATGCTCAATATCTGTAAAATTTTCTGTTACTTCTTCGGGAGAAGTGTAACCATAAATACGTGCTAACGCGGGGTTTGCCGTAATGTAACGTCCATCAGGGCTACTTTGAAAAATACCTTCAATGGCATTTTCAAAGATGCTGCGATATTTAGCTTCTGCTAGCCGTAATTTATTGTTGGCTGACTCTAGTTCTTTGCGGGCGTAAAATTCTGAGCGTTGCAGGCGATCGTATAAGTAAACCCCCAAATCACATATAATACAAAACCAAAAGATATAGAGAATAAACGTAACATTATATATTTCTGGATGGTACGGTGCAGGAGTACTGAGCCTCAAAGCTGTGTTCACACCAAAATAGTAAACTAAAATCCCTACCTGACAAACTAAATGCAGAGTCCAGCGCACAGGCATGAGTGTAGCTTGACTTAAAAATAGCAACGACCAGCCAAGGGTATCGGGTAAGGCAAAACCTTTGAGGGTGGCAAATAACTGTGATGCTAAACTCAGCGACCAAGATGAGCCTAAAAATAAGACACCTGGATGGCGATGACCGAACCGGGTTTTATGCAGAGTAAAACAAATTAGCAGGCTCAACAACATAGCTGCATTGATCATTAGCCCTTGAGTTCTCAAAACCTGGGGTAGTGCCTTCAACTCCCGGAGGGGAAAAAATAGGTCGTATACATTCCTGAGGGTAAATGTCAATAGACAACCTAGTACTAGCCATAACCACAGATGTAGCCTCTGCCATAGAAAACGTTGCCTATTTACCAGCCATTCCTGTTGTTGAGAGCGATTTTGGTAAACAGTGGTGATTTCATCTAACGTGAGTGCAGACAGAGTCTTTCTCCACAATCTCTGCAATTTGATCAAAAAGGTAGTCATGAGAGTCTTACCAACTTCACCTATACGATTGTAGGTGTTTCCTCTTTGCAGACTGTCATAATACCAATTCTGCTTTTAAGTTGAACAATTCATCGTGAGGGCTGTTGACAGTTGACAGTTGACAGTTAACCACTTGAAGGCAGTGTAAACCAGAAGGTTAGCCCTTGCCGAGGATTACTCATGGCACCAATGTTTCCGCCATGTGCTTGAATAAATTGCTGACACAGGTACATTTTTAAGCAAATTGCTGTGGAACAGGGGGCTTGGGGATCACGGATTTGTAGATCGAAAAGGCGATCGCACTCTGACTTACTCATTGTGATACCGTTATCTTGAATCAGAGTCCGAATCATGCCATCTTCTACTGTGGTTTTGACCGTAAATTCCAGCCCTGGGGGATTGTGTTGCAAACTATAACTAAACAAACTCATCACAACTTTCTCAAACCGGACTTGATCAACCATCACCAAAGGTAAGTCCTTAGGAAGTAAGTTCTTGCAAGTTGCCTGATTTTCTCTTAACAGTGGTTGTAAGTCTGTAATGATTTTTTCCAGTAGTCCGCCAAATGGAACAAGTTCCCGATGCAGGGTTAGTTCTTTTTCCTCACAGGAGTGGATTTCTAGCAACGAGTCTAGCATTCCCAATTGCCGATTATTACCTTGAATCATGCGATCGATAGTAGAACGTGGCACGGAAATGAGGGGTTGGGGATTGGGGATTGGGGATTGGGTACTGGGGACTGGGGATTGGGGATTGGGGACTGGGGATTGGGGATTGGGAATTGTACTTTCTTCTAGTTCATGTTCGCTGTTTCCCCTATTTTCCCTACTTCCTACGTTCCACTCGCCACTCCCCATTCCCAAATTCTCTAACACCATCAAATTACCAATCACCGAAGTACGTAAATCATGGGCTACGGTATGCAATACAACATTTTTGATGCGTTGAATTTCTTCTAGTTCCCGCATTTTCTGTTGTAATTCGGCGGTGCGTTCTTCTACCTGATGTTCTAAATTGGTGTTGAGGTCTGCGAGTTCTTGATATGTCAGCAGTAACTTGGCTTCTGTTTGTTTCCGTTCTGTGATATCTCGAACAATAGCTAAGACTTCATCCGTCCCACTCACTACCAAACGTGCCTCATAATCTCGTATTTCTAGAGGTGTTGGTAACTGATATTCGCAAGTCTGCAAAGTTCCTGTATCCAAAGTTTTAGTAATGATTCCTTGAATCATCGTGGCAATATCAGTTGGTAAGACATTTTGGATATTTTTACCAGTGAACTCTTCCCCAGGGCAAGGGAGATTTGCAACTTCTCCGTTCAAAGATAAAAAATTACCATCACGGCTGAGGCGAAAGATAAAATCAGGAATAGCGTTTAATATAGCTTGATATTGTGCTTCAGTAGCCTGCAAGCGATTAATTAGCTGTTGTTGATCTTGTTGATGTCGTGCTTTTACAGTTTCATCCACTCTCTGTGCCTTTGATGTACCAGCAAACGAATTACAGTTAACAATGATCATAGCTACTTTCACGGTTTTTGCAGAGTTTGGATGCCCTGGATCTGATTTTTAATCGCACTTTGGCTGCTTCTTACTTCAGGTTAATTCCTACTGGAGCGATCGCATTCACCCAATCGGGTGAACCATTGATTCTTCTGTCAATATTTTATTAAGTAATGTAGTACTTGTAAAACAATGTCTTATAATATAGCAGTCTTGATGAATTTAAATGCTAGATTTTCAAAAAAACTCAGCATTAAAACCGATTAAATCAAATGAAATAAAATGCTATTTCAATGCTAAATAATCAATTTAATTCTCTTCATCAACAAAAATATAGGAATCTGCTTTGATTATTGTTGGCATAGCCTGAGCTTGTGCATAAAAATCTAAGCATCTGTAGGGTGGGCATTGCCCACCAAAGTACCCATTATACCTATAATTCATAAATCAAATATTAGTCCTATATGAGATAATTTTATTTGTGTAAATTTGCTGTTTATAAGTAAGCGGAAGATAAAATAATGGCTCAAAAATTGCCTATTGATTCAAATATCAACTCTCCTAATCAAGTTTCTATATTTCGTACAGCCAAGCCTAGTTCTGAGTTCTACACAGTTTTTTCAGAAGCAGAAGTTTTAGGTATAGTTCAAGCCCTAGAATCCAGGTGGGAAATACCTCTGAAGTATTCATACAAAGGACAAGGTGCAAAAATATGGGATAGTTTTTATCTAAAATATATCGTCCCTACATGGTATCGAACATCAAATGTAGAGATTGATTTATTAAAAAGTAATTTTGCATATTTAAATGGTGATTATCAGCAGTGCGAGAAAGTTAATATTATAGATGTGGGTGCAGGTAACTCATATCCAGTGAAAGCATTTATTAGTAGACTTCAGAAAATAGATAAAATTGATAAATATATCGCCTTAGATATTAGTGATGAATTACTCAAGGTCTCTAGTAAGAATTTTAAAAAATGGTTTCCCTTAATTGACTATACAAATTATGCAATCGATATAGAAAATAATAAAATTCCAGAAAATATATTCAAAAATCAACTCGAAAATACAGCTAATATATTTTTACATCTAGGTGTCACAATCGCCAACCATCACGACAGACATCAAGTATTCCAAAATTTTCGAGACAGTATGGCACAAAATGATTTACTGGTCTTTACAAATGAGATTGGTTCTAATTCTCAATGGGATGGCATAGCTAGAGGTGGTTGTAAATATCATGCAGATCAAGTGTATGGATGGCTGACAAACAACCTGGGGATGGAAGCAGAAGATTGTGAACTGGTAAGAAGATATGATCCAGCAAAAGACAGTATAGTTGCTAACCTAAAATTACGGCAAAATTACACAATTAATTTTAGTTATTTAGGAATAGATAAGAGTTTAGAAATATCTGCGGGTGAGGAAATTACTATTTGGCGACATCATAAGTTTGAAATACCCACCCTCATACAAGAAATCGAACAAGCTGGGCTAAAACTCGTACATTACAGTACTAATAAATATTCATCACATCTCATGGTAATTTGTGAGACAGCCAGTAAATAACAATTCAAAATTCAAAAACAGGAATAAATAATACCAATTAACCATTTGTAGAGACGCGATGAATCGCGTCTTCTTCACTAAACCACCGCTTGTTTTGAAGATTTAGTTAAATCACAAGGAGCAAAAGCACCATTCTCAGTGATGATGGCTGTAATTAACTCGGCTGGGGTGACATCAAATGCAGGATTGTAGAATTCTACGCCTGGAGGTGTCAAAGTAGTATCGCCGACTTGATAAATTTCTACTGGGTTGCGTTCTTCAATGGGAATTTGACTACCATCAGTTAATTCAAAATCAATTGTAGAAACAGGCGCAGCCACAAAGAAAGGAACATTATGTGCTTTGGCTACTATAGCTAAACTATAAGTGCCGATTTTATTGGCAGCATCACCATTAGCCGCAATTCGATCCGCACCCACAACAACAGCATCAATTAAACCCTGCTTCATACAATGGGCTGCCATATTATCGGTAATTAGCGTTACGGGAATACCTTCTTGTACACATTCCCAGGTGGTGAGTTTTGCACCTTGCAGACGCGGACGGGTTTCATCAGCAAACAACCTTTCTAAACGCCCTTCTCGCCAAGCTGAACGGACAACCCCCAAGGCTGTACCATAACCAGCAGTAGCTAAAGCACCAGCATTACAATGGGTGAGCAATGTCAGCTTTGTTGGGGTTTTGGGTAAGATAGCCAAGCCATTGTCACCGATCACCTGACAAGTTTGCAAGTCTTCTGCATTGATGGCTTGGGCAGTTTGTAAGAGATTTTCTTTAATTTGGGCGACTGTTCCTAAAGTCTCATAGGCAGTTTTCAGCATCCGACTAATTGCCCAAAATAAATTTACCGCCGTAGGACGGGTAGCCCGTAATAACTGTGCCACTTTTTCTAATTTTTGCAGAAACTCCTGGCGTTCGCTTGTCTCAATTTCCCTCGCCCCCAAATACATCCCATAAGCCGCCGCCACACCAATCGCAGGCGCACCCCGAACAATCATAGTTTGAATTGCCCGCGCCATCTCTTCACTACGGTGAATCTCTACAACTGCATACTCATTGGGTAAACGAGTTTGGTCAATTAGTAAGACACAATTATTTTGCCAGATAACGGGGTAAATCATAGATGGGGACTGGGGATTGGGGACTGGGAATATAATATACCTTATCTCTCCTATCTCCCCAGTCCCTAGTTTCTACTGTGGAAAGTAGGCGATAATCATGGCTACTTTGGGATGATTACGGGCGATCGCTTCTGGTGCATTACCAAATAGGGCAAATAGTTGAGTTTTGTTCTCCACAGTCCCATTCAGTAGTAGTAAATCGTTGGTTTTGAGTAACCGAGAAACTTGGCGGACAAAGTTACCTCTTACTTTCTGAATTGGTGTGTCGGCTGGTAGTCCAGTATCAGCTATCTCAATGGCTTCTCCTCGCAGTGCTACTACTTGTAAAAGTTGGAGAGAGGCTTTCAATTCTGTGGCTAAAGCCTTGGCTAATTCAATGCTTTGTCCAAAGGTGCTGGCTTGGGCTTGTTGGGTGGTAAAAGCTAAAAATACTCGATTTGTGTGTTCAATTGGTAATGGGAAGCGGGATACTAAAACGGGGATAAAACTACGCTGAACAATTTTATCAATGACACCACCAAATAGATTTTCTTGATAGGTAGAGTAGCCTTTCCAACCGCAGATAATCGCACTCGCTTGCTTTTCTTCGGCTACACGGGCAATACCTTTGTCAATGGATTCGTCAATCCTGCCGATGGGGGTAACATTCACAACCGCCGCATGGGCGATCATTTCTGCGGTGGATAGGAGTTGGCTTTGTTTGGCTTTGGCATCTGGGGAAATGGGGTTATTTTCCTCTAGTAAAATATGGAGTGGTAACAAAGTACCAGAGGCAGATTTAGTCAGGATAATTGCCAACTGGAGTAGATTATCTTCGGTGTTGGGGTTAGCCACTGGGACTAAAACGCGATCGCCTATACTACCACCCGGACGCGTTTGGATACTATCGGCTTCTGGTTTGAGATTTCTACCCCATTTCGCTGTTACCCAAGGAGAAGCAATGCAGGTAACTAAAATCATGGCGATCGTGCCATTAACTGTTAATTGGTCTACGAGCTTGATATTATAAGCCACTGTGATGGCTGCTAAAGTTGAGGCAGCTTGCGCCACTGATAACCCAAACATCACCATGATGTTGTTAAAGTTCATGCCAAATAACTTACCAGAACCCCAAGCGGGAAGAAATTTGGCAACAATAGCCACAGACACCATCACAGCAGATACTACCAGCGATCGCGGTTCTTGCACCAAAATCAAAGGATTCACCAGCATCCCCACAGAAATGAGAAAGAAAGGGACAAACAGGGTATTACCGATAAATTGAATCCGGTTCATCAACGGGCTAAGTTGGGGTATCAGTTGAGTAATTGCCACTCCTGCCAAAAAAGCCCCAATAATTGGCTCAATTTGGACTAATTCTGCCCCATAAGAAACTACAAACAGGGTAGCCAAAACAAATGTAAACTCTGCCCCTTCATCATGTCCAAACCTTTGAAAAAACCAGCGTCCGATATGTGGCACACCCCACAAAGTAAGAAAGGTGTAAATAATTAACGCCGGAATCAGGAATAACCAAAAACTAAGAGTTAAATTCCCTTGATGCGCCCTGACTACCACCGCTAAAACCAAAAGCGCCAAAATATTTGTAATGAGCGTACCACCGAGAGTCGTCGTCAAAACTTGAGAACGCATAATGCCCAATTTGCTGGCAATGGGTAAGGCGAGTAAAGTATGAGAAGCGAAACAAGAAGCTACCAGAATTGCAGGTAAAAAAGTATAGCCAATTGCCATCATGGCTCCAGTTCCCAAAGCCATTGGGATTGCAAAGGTAGCTAGTCCAAAAATGACTGCCTTATCTGCGTTATATTTCAGATCATCCAGGCTAGTTTCCAGCCCAGCCATAAACATCAAAAATAGTAAACCCACAGTGCCTAAAAGCACAATAGTATTATCTCGTGCTAATAATCCCAATCCATTAGGGCCGACTACTACCCCTGCGAGAATTAATCCCACAATCCCAGGTAGACGAATCTTCTCAAATAGTAGGGGAGCGACTAACATAATCCCCAAAATCATCAAGAAAACTGGTACTGGGTCTTTAATAGGTGTGGATAATACGGAAGCTAATGAATAATTAATTACACTTTGCCAAGAAATAGCGATCGCATCTAATATCATGGATGTTTTTACAGCACTATATTTGCATTGACTCAAATATTAGTACCTTCTCAAAACTCCCATCAAATTGGCACTATTGTTAGATATAGATTTTCCTGCTTTGGTGAAATTACTCGGAAATTTCTTTAAAAAACCGGTAAAACCAAACCTTCACAAGCTAGTGAAGCGTTAGAAAAGGTAGACTGAACTTCCTTTTCCACCTGATCAAGAAAATCATCATGATCGTCTGGGTGATGGTGGGAGATAATTAACTTGCGTACCCCTGCCTTCTGAGCCATTTCTACAGCCGCTTGCCAGAGTAACTCAGCCGACTCATGTTCATGAGATGTTGGCGGCGTATAGGTAGCGTTAGCAATCAGCAAATCAACATCTTGAATAATTTGCAAAACTTGTTCTCTTTCACCTTGTTCAGCACTCATATTTAAATCCGTGACATAGGCGACGCTATATTCTTGCCATGTAACGCGATAGCCAATTGAACGCTGGGTTTGATTAATTAATGCTGTTCTAATAGTGACATCATCTAACTTCAATTCACTATCAGGAGTCAAGTGGTAAAACTGCAACTCCGACTGCATTACCTGTAACGGATAAGGAAAATGTGGTTGGAGCATTTGATCACACAAGGATTGTTTAATCGAAGCCCCATTAGATGCAGCCCCACCGTAAATGTGAAAGCAATTTCCGGCAATAAATGCAGGAGCAAAGAAGGGAAACCCTTGGATACGGTTTGATTGAGAATTGGTAAAAAATAAATGGGCTTCTAGCGGCTGTTGTAAGTGCTGCCAAGCTTTACCCAATATCCGTAAACCCGTACCACCATCAAAAATTAGGCGTTTACCAGCCACCTGCATTTCTACACAAGCAGTATTACCCCCATAACGGCTAGTATTACTGCTTGGGGTGGGAATTAATCCCCTAACCCCCCAGAACTGCACGATAAATTTACCAGCGAGACTACTTAGGTTAGCAGTAGACTCATCATTTAGGTAGCTTTGGGAACCTGACAGCTCAAGATTTGTCATTTTATTTGAATTTAGACCTGACTGAGCAGGTCATCGTAGCGCCGCACTTCTAAAGGTCGGTTTTTTTCATCTACAATGACTACCGTTGGAGTGTAACTTTTTAACTCCTCAGATGTAAACTGCCCGTAAGTCATTATAATCACGCGATCGCCTATAATGCCTAGACGGGCGGCAGCCCCATTTAATTCAATAATTCCCGAATGCGCTGGAGCCGGGATCGCATAAGTAATGAAGCGTTGTCCATTTGCATTATTCACTACTTGCACTTGTTCATAAGGCAAGATGCCAGATTTGTCCAATAAGATTTGATCGATGCTAATACTACCCACATAATTGATGTTCGCCCCAGTGAGGGTGCAATTATGAATTTTTGCCAAAAGGAGGGTACGTTGCATTTTGGTTAAAATTTCTCCAGCAATTGTTGCACTTAGTTAATTGAGTAGTAAGGGGTAGGAGAAGCAGCAGGGGGGCAGAGGGCAGGGGGAAAGCAGAAAAATCTTTAAGTAAGTTCTCGCCTCTGCTCCCTACTTCCTGCCCCAATTCCTAACTTTTCCCACACCCCACACCCCATTATTACTTGTAAGCTTTAATGGATTTGTCAACTAGAGCTTTCACTTGATCAACATCTTGCCAACCGAGGATTTGAGTTACTTTTTTTTCTAAATTTTTGTAACTACGGAAAAACTCAGCTATTTCATCCAAGCGATGTGGGGCTACGTCATTCAAAGATTTTACGTGAGCGTAGCGGGGGTCTTTGTCAGGTACTGCCAAAATTTTCTCATCGCGATCGCCACCGTCAATCATTTCCAAAAAGCCAATTGGTCTGGCCGCGATGACACAACCAGGAAAGGTTGGCTCATCAATAATTACCATACCATCCAGGGGATCGCCATCATCAGCTAAGGTATTTGGGACAAAGCCATAATCATAAGGATACTTAACCGAAGAATACAATACTCGGTCTAGAGCAAAGGCTTCCAAGTCTTTATCAAATTCGTATTTATTTTGACTACCACCAGCAATTTCAATCAGAATATTGATGACTCCTGGTTTGGGTTGTGCTGGAATACGGGATAAGTCCACAAAAAACTCCTGTCTTAACTATTAAGTGCATTGGGGACATACTCCCCGTGTAGAATTTTATGGCCAAGATGGACTTCTTCTCAAAGTATTTATCTAAGTGCTGAGTCAGATATTCTTCCCCCTGCCTCCTATGAAAAAAAGCGCTGTGGAAAAATATCACAACGCTGCTAGAGTTATTAAGGATATTTCTATCCACTGAAAAGAAGCTTTTCCTTAAATTTGAGTAATACATACTCAAATTTAAGCTTAGATCGCAGATTTGCTACAATCGGGCGGATGATACCCAAATTTGCGGCTCTTTGCTGATGAAACCTCATTATGCAGCAGTATCTAATCCTCCCCTTGTTGGGATTGATAAGTCATGGGTTGCTGATTATTTGAGACATCACCTGAATAGTGTCCAATCACGAACACAGGTAGGGTTAGAGTTACTAAAGCGATTATTGTTCCCACAATATCTGCCAAACGATGGGAGTACGTGTCGGAAGGACTGGCAGACTGGCTATCTGAATTCATACAAAGTTTAAAGTCAATCAAATTTCTGGTAAGTTTGCTCTCTTGGTGAGAGTTTCTATACTATTTTAGCTATTTTCTACTGTCAAATGTGTAGCTTTTGAAAACATGAGCTAATTTGGCAGGTATCATAATTGTCATTTTTAACTTGCTGATTTTGTTACAAAGTTGATAGTAAAGATTTTCCATTTATTCTAGTCGTTGATTTGTTATGGTTCCTAGATATAATTGGTTGTCATTGGTTAACTTCGGGTTAAGAGGCAAGTATTGAAAAATTTTTTTGACATCTATACATACTAATTATTAACCGCAATAATCTAAATTCGTCAATAATGTAACATCTTGAAATACTTTATTTAAGGTTTTTCTGGCAATTTATTCTGTTGGAAATAGCTATTAAAAATACGAAATATTACTGAAGATATAAATACATTTTTACCCACTGAATAAATACAAAGCTAAAGATATAAGAAAATCTAAGCAATTAGATGGATCATAATTTTGATTGCCAAAATTACATCCCGAAAAAATACACATAAATTGTGAATGTGCTGAGTGTGTCAGTTATTTTTTATTTTCATTACCTTTACTATAGGCACTCATTCTAATCAATATGACCTTAGATTCGTCAATCTATATATAGGTAGATATAAGGGACTTCCAGATAAAAAAATATCCAAAATGCAGGGTGAGTCAGTGCGAGAAAACCTAGCTGCACCAAGAAAATATTCATACTGACGCACCCTACTAACTTACACTGACCATGATGGTGTAACAAATGATCGCATAATACCAACGCCACCATCACTTCCATCATTGGAACTGCACGGGGTAAAACATAAGGATCACGTCTTCCCTTCGCCGCTAATAATGTTTCTTCACCCTCACGCGTCACCGTTTTTTGCTCTTTCCTAATGGTATCTGTAGGCTTAAATGCAACGCGCAAAATAATATTTTCCCCTGAAACAACCGATAACTTCAACATTCGCAACTTGACGGAGAATTTTTTTAGCGATCGCACCTGCTGCTACTATCCCTATGTTTCAGTCAAAATTAATTGCCAATAGTCTAAAAGAACGAATATCTCATATACATACAGTGATCATTTTGTAAATTGTAAAAATACTGATTATAATAGTTTATGTAACTTTATTAAAATAATTATGCCTACCCCTACCCCTGGTCTAAATTACTGGTATAACTCAGCACGAGATTTATTTGGTAAAGTATACCGAGACAAAGATAAATTGCATGAATCTGTTAACAGCCAAGATCATGAGAGAATAGCTGATGCCATATTCAATTTTGTAGTAACCGCGTATCATGTAAGAGATTGGTTAAAGCAGGAAGCGATAACAAGTTTTACTCCTCAAGATGTTGACAACTATGTGAATCATAATAAGGTTCTAAGTATCTGTGCTGACCTATGTAATGGTAGTAAACATCGAATTTTAACCAAAAGTCTAAAATCAACGGCAACCGGTACTAGAAATTCTCCACTAAAGGTAAGTATGACAAGCATTACTTGTTCTAGTAGTATTGCTGTGACAGGGTTTACACCTGTAATTGATACATTAGAAGGAAATCAATATGACATTTTAAGCTGGGCAGATCAGGTCGTATCAACATGGGAAGATTTCTTTACGAGACACGGTATCTAACCAACTACGGCTTCTCATAAAATAAAGAAAGCATCTTTTTTTTCAGAAGATGCTTTTTTATTACTTTAAATGAAGATTAATCAGAATGAGACTTATTTTGTTGATTGCCTATCGGATGCAGTCGAGGCAATAGTTATTTACAATATTTTATTCAGGTAAAGCATCTAAATCAGAGAACTTAGACTGCCAATTTGCTTGCTCAATCTTTTCTAAATACTCTTTGATTAATTTAAATTCTTCATAGCTAAAATTGACGTTATCTATGTAGCGGTTATCGTGATTAAATAATTCAGAATCACATTCTTCATTAACTATTGTTTCTTCTGGTTCTGAGCCTTTTTTTATACTTAAGTAATAACTATCTTTAGTGAAAGCAATCACTCCGAAATTTACGGTAAAATCTCCACTAGAAGCCGTTCCTTTTAGATTATAAAAATCAGAGCAATCTGTCCATTCCAACTCACCTTGGAATTTCCAAGTCTTTCTAATCACTCCATTGTGAATTTTTTCTAAAAGTTTTCGTATATATTCTATACGAGTG
Source organism: Trichormus variabilis 0441 (assembly GCF_009856605.1). Classification (NCBI taxonomy): domain Bacteria; kingdom Bacillati; phylum Cyanobacteriota; class Cyanophyceae; order Nostocales; family Nostocaceae; genus Trichormus; species Trichormus variabilis. The sequence continues at coordinate 5,734,153 of NZ_CP047242.1, forward strand.
ATTTTTCGCTCTGTTATAGTAAAAGTAATTTCTTCTGACATATTTTCTCTTGATTTATTATTTTTCAAGTTTAAAACGCTCTGTTTAGCTTGTGCCAAAATATCTTGGTTATTTATCTCAGCCAGTTTTGCCATTTCTAATGATTCTAATTTTTGAACCAAATAACTATAGAGTTCTAAACTTTTTTTATAATTCTCAGGCTGATTTAAAATATCATCACAAGCCTTCAAAGTATCAAAAGCAAATTGATAATTTCCCTGCTCACAATGATGATAAAAAGCCTCAATATAATCTGCTAAATCTTCTTCCCAATCCCAATTTTCTAGCCAATCACCTTCTATATCATCAACATAAAGATGAATATAATCAGCACCATAATTTTGTTTATCTAGCTGCAATTGTTGGGATGCTTCCAGATAATTACCATCTACCTCTGAACTGGATTGATTATAAATCTTTACATCTTTAGTCATAATGCTATCCAGGGAAGGTTATAATATCAAAAAAATTGGCAGGGCGATCGCTACTTTCTTTAAGCATAACATCTGCTAACTTGAGTAGATTGTCTGGAGTGTTCACTTGGGCATCATGAGCCACCAGTAAAGCCCGTTTAATATTCCAACATGATAAAGTATTACTCCATCGCTGCTGCTTATTCAAAAAGTCAGGGTTAAGCTGTCCATCCCGCAAGTTAGAAATACCTGTAAGCTGAACAAACACAGGCTCAAGTTTAGTCGGAAAATGACTAACCAGTAAATCTGTAGCCATAGATAAATCTAGAATGTAACGTTCTGAAGCACTACCGTCAGTTCTAGCATTAATGGTTTGAGTTATGGCTAAAATTAAATCTTCATCGCTGCCAATATACTCTTCTTGTATAAGCTTTTCCATCCAGTAAGAAAATTTTGGGTCTTCTTGACTCAACCAATTAGGGAATATGACAGTGTACCAGTAATACTCAGTTACGGATAGTTTCTTTTGCTGACAAAACTTTTCTATTTCTGCTTCAGAGAAATTTACAATTGGTTTAATCTCATATATATAAGCTTGAATATCGTAATAAAATTCATTGAGAAACTCTATTAAAAATCGTTTTTTATCAAGAAGCTCATTTTTATATTTAGATAGTGTAATTCCAATTTCTTTAATCCTAGATGCCAACTTAGGTTCTATCAATAAAGCTTTCTTTTTTAGAACTTGCAACCTGGGTTTAATCTCACTAGCCTGTAGTCGAGTCCTCTTTGCCGTCAAGAAACATCTCCATTAGGGTTGATTTCGTTAATTCTATACCATCTTCCATCTCAACTATCTCCTTGAACCAAACAAAAATACCCCCCATCTCTGGAGGGTATTTTTTATTTAACTAAGTTTATTAAACCTAGTTGAAAATTAACCGTTGATAGCAGGAGCGGTTAAAGCAACAGGAGCAACTTCACCAGCAGCCAAGTCTAAGGGGAAGTTGTGAGCGTTACGCTCGTGCATTACTTCCATACCCAAGTTAGCGCGGTTGATGATGTCAGCCCAGGTATTGATTACACGACCTTGTGAGTCGATGATGGATTGGTTGAAGTTGAAGCCGTTCAAGTTGAACGCCATTGTGCTTACACCCAACGCGGTAAACCAAATACCGATTACAGGCCATGCAGCTAGGAAGAAGTGCAATTGACGGCTGTTGTTGAAGGAAGCGTATTGGAAGATCAAGCGACCGAAGTAACCGTGTGCTGCAACGATGTTGTAGGTTTCTTCTTCTTGACCGAATTTGTAACCGTAGTTTTGTGATTCGTTCTCAGTTGTTTCACGAACTAAGGAGGAAGTTACCAAGGAACCGTGCATTGCGGAGAACAAGCTACCACCGAATACACCTGCTACACCTAACATATGGAAGGGGTGCATCAAGATGTTGTGTTCTGCTTGGAACACGATCATGAAGTTGAAGGTGCCGGAGATACCCAAGGGCATACCGTCGGAGAAGGAACCTTGTCCGATTGGGTAGATCAAGAATACTGCTGTTGCTGCTGCTACGGGAGCGGAGAATGCTAAGCAGATCCAAGGACGCATTCCTAAGCGGTAGGATAGTTCCCATTCACGACCGAGGTAGCAGAATACGCCGGTCAAGAAGTGGAAGATTACCAATTGGTAAGGACCACCGTTGTACAACCACTCGTCAAGAGATGCTGCTTCCCAAATTGGGTAGAAGTGCAAACCGATGGCGTTGGAGGAGGGAACAACTGCACCTGAGATGATGTTGTTTCCGTAGATTAAGGAACCTGCTACTGGTTCACGGATGCCGTCGATGTCTACTGGAGGTGCGGCGATGAAGGCGATGATGAAGCAGGTGGTTGCAGCTAGCAAGGTGGGGATCATTAGTACGCCGAACCAACCGATGTATAGGCGGTTGTTGGTGCTGGTAATCCACTCGCAGAACTGTTCCCATACGTTGGCGCTTTTGCGCTGTTGTAAGGTTGCGGTCATGTCTTTATGATTACGTTGGTTTTATGAATTAGGCAGGTGTTTTTTGCCTGTAACAATACTTTACACTGCTTTACAAAAATTGGGTGATTAATTAATATCAGTAAAATATATATGCTTTATAAGTTTTAATTATATAAAAAGGTAATACCAACTTGAAAACAGATGTACAGCCCCAAAAGCTTGTTCTTTCTTGATTTTGAATTTTGAATTGGTATTGTTAGCGATCGCCAGTAGTGTTAGGACATCAATAGATGATGCAACCTAGACAGAAAAAGACTTATGAATCTTCCATTCCCTTCAACATCTGTTACATTACGTTACAGACAGTGAAAGCTGTACAACGCAATACATTGGAGTTTTGTTTATGTCTGGTTTCAAAAATCCTAAGTCTACTGTTTCCGAAAGTCCTAATGCTGTGCGTTTTGGTTTCACTACTGAGAGTGAAAGCTGGAATGGTCGCTTTGCAATGATTGGGTTTCTATCTATCGTGTTGATTGAAGCTTTCTCAGGCCAAGGCTTTCTCCATTTTTGGGGCATTTTGTAAGTTGACATAAGCAAGCTCTGTTCCAAGCTTAGTAGGGTGCGTCAGTGTGAATAATTTCTAAGTATATTTAGGTTCTATCGCACTGACGCACCTTATTGGACTGAACAGCCTAAAAATGATTAACTTGAGCTTTTGAGTAAATACAACTGCAAATCCTGCTACAGCAACATCTTGATGAGCAGAATAGGCTAGATATTACCCTCCGATTGCTTAACCAGACCGCCCTAATCTAGTGGCGGTTTTTTTGGTTACTGTTTACCATAGGCACTCATGGGTTCTTTGATAAAGCGGATATAGAAGTGTTTAAAAGTGGACTTAATAACACGGGGCATAGCAAAATCAATGGGCATCAACTTATCGGGAAGTTGCCAATCATAAATTTTTAATAAATCAGGATGTAAGTTGGGAAACTCAACATCAGCAAGTTCTGGGCAAACCCTTAGCCTTTGGGATGCGGCAACGGTAGGCACTTGATGGGGTGGAACGTTCAGAATTTCTACCATTGCTCTATCTAGGGCAAATATATCTGATGCGGCTGCCAATATACCCAAGGCACGAGGTTCGCCGCCACTGGGGCCATTGCCTTCATGACCGATAATGCCGTCTAAAATAGTTAAATCTGGGTTAATTGCCCTGGCAGTTTCTACCAACATTTCCCCAAATCGGTCAGCATCCTTCCCAGCTTCCATGTGCCACCATGCTTTCATTTTGCCGGGAACACAACCAAAGAGGTTTTTTACGCCCAAAGTTAAAGTTAATTGAGCATGGGATTTGACTTTTGGTAAGTTAATCACCACATCTGCTTCTATGACTTCTTTACTCAGTAGCAAGTGATTAAAGTTTTCACTAACAGTTTCGTAACGTTTGCCATGAAAATCGATGATTGGCAGATTGAGTTCTTGAATAAGTGGCTGATAACCGTTGGCGATCGCTACACCCTTAGCACTACCAAAAGCTGGACTATCCCCCAGAAAGGGCTTACCACCTGCGGCGATTACCATTTGGGCAACAGCATACACTAGTTCGGCGCGGGTGGTACATTCTTTAGTGGGACGCGCACCCGTGAGTAAATTAGGTTTCAGTAAAACCCGTTGTCCTGGTTTAACAAAAGCAGCCATCCCCCCAAAAGGTTCTAGCAAGGTGACAAGAGAGTTCTTTAACGCTTCCCGTTCGTAGGAAGTAGCCCGGATCAGGCTGACAGATGGTTTTTGGTTCTGCATAGATGATTTTGTAAGTATGGCTATTGACTGTTGACTGTTGACTGTTGACTGTTGACAGTCCTTTTTAGTAGTTATGTAATTTATACACGTATTAGCTTAAAGACAAATCAATCCCCAGTCCCCAGTCCCCAGTCCCTTAATTACTCTGCCTGGAGTGGCAATATACTACTCATTTCTTCTAGATTTAGCACAGTGGCTAACTCTGCTTCGCTCATCAGTCCTTTTTCTAACACAATCTGCCGTAGAGATTTTCCTGTGTTTAAAGATTCTTTGGCAACATCTGCGGCATTTAAATAACCAATATGAGTGTTGAGGGCAGTAACTAAAGCTAAACTGCCTTCGGCGTAGGCTAAACACCGTTCTTTGTTGGCGGTAATTCCTTGAATACAGCGTTCTGTGAGGGCGGCGATAGTTGACCCCAGAATTTCGATGCTGTGAATTAAATCATAGGCAATCAACGGCATCATCACGTTTAATTCTAATTGTCCGGCTTGGGCTGCAAGAGCGATCGCCTGATCGTAACCCATCACCTGGAAACACACCATCGATGTCATCTCTGCCATGACGGGGTTATATTTGCCTGGCATGATTGAGGAACCGGGTTGTACTGGGGGTAATTGAATTTCTTTCAAGCCAGTTTTTGGCCCGGAGTCCATCAGCCGTAAATCGTGAGAGATTTTTGCTAAATCCTGGGCTAGGTTGCGTATTGCCCCGGAAACGTTCACAAATGGGGACATACTCTGCATAGCAGCCATGAGATGGGGTGCGGGTTGGAGTGGTAAGTTGAGTAGTTCTGCCAATACTTCAACCACACGGGCGCGGTATTGGGGATGGGTGTTTAAGCCTGTTCCCGCCGCACTACCACCTAAACCGAGTACCATCAAGTCTCCAGAGGCGGTGTAAATGCGGTTTTGATGTTCTGAGAGGATATGCGCCCAAGCGGCGAAATTATCACCCAAGCGGACGGGAACGGCATCCTGTAAATGGGTTCTGCCGGATTTGACAATATCTTGAAATTCTACAGCTTTGTGTTCTAAAGCAGCGATCGCTTTTTCTAATGCTGGCTGTAATGTTTTGGTCAGTGCCAATAAGCCGCCGATGCGAATTGCAGTAGGAATAACATCGTTGGTAGACTGCCCATAGTTCACATGATCATTAGGGCTAACTCGTTTGTAATTACCTTTTTCTTCACCCAGAATTTCCAAAGCCCGATTTGCTAAGACTTCGTTAATATTCATGTGGTGGGATGTCCCTGCACCGGCTTGATAAACATCCACGACAAACTGATCCCTTAACTTCCCTGCCAGAATTTCATCGGTTGCTTGCACAATCGCTTGGCTAATATCTTGGGGAATACAGCCTAGTTCTCCATTGACAATTGCTGTAGCTTTTTTAATTAGAAGACCAGCATCTACGTAAGTAGGTAAGGGCTTAAGACCGCTAATGGGGAAATTTTCAATGGCTCGGAGAGTTTGAATACCGTAATAAACATCACTAGCAATTTGGCGATCGCCCATCGAATCGCGTTCAATACGAAAATCTGTATTTGTAGTCATCTGATTGTGGAGATAATCTCAAAATACAGATCATGCCATGCAAACAGACTAAAAAGCTATTTGCCAATGATTCAGTCCAGGGGGTCGAACTTATTGACGATAAGTGCTACGGGAATCATGGGTAAACCAACAAGTAGGCAAGTTAACCATTGAGTTAAGTTCAATGGAGCAGTAGCAAACAACTGATTCATCAAGTTCCATTGACTGAAAATTATCTGCAAAATTATTGTAGTTACAATGCCGATAGCTATGGCTGATATATCGCTAAGTTTCTGCCTAACTCCTCGCAGGAAATTAATGGCAGCAATTCCTAATTGACTAATACTTAAAAGATAAACAATTCTTCCAGATACTAAAGCCTGAATTGCCATTGTTCTGGCTAAATCTATATTGCCTGTAGATTGTTTAATCCATTCAAATACACCAAAAATTAATATCCAGTTAAAGATAGAAATTGTGAAGATGCGCTTGACTAAACTTTTGGAGAGTAATGGTTCACGGGGGCTACGGGGTGGTAATTGCATTACCCGTGGGGACTTTGGTTCAAAGGCTAAGGGTACCGTCATAGCGATGGAATTAACCATATTTAACCAGAGGACTTGTAAAGATAAAATTGGTAATTCTCTGGCGAGTAATACACTAATTAAAATCGTCATGGATTCGCCGCCATTCACAGGTAAGATAAAGGCGATCGCTTTTAATAAATTGCGGTAAACAGTTCGTCCTTCCTCCACCGCCGCTTCTATGGAAGCAAAGTTATCATCAGTCAAAATCATGTCGGCGGCTTCTTTGGCTACTTCTGTACCCGCACCCCCCATTGCAATGCCAATATCTGCTTGTCTCAAGGCTGGTGCATCGTTCACACCATCTCCCGTCATCGCTACAACTTCGCCCTTTGATTGCAAGGCTTCTACGAGGCGGAGTTTCTGTTCTGGGGCAACACGGGCAAATACAGCCCCATCTTCTATAGCAGTAGCCAGTTGTGTTTGTGACATTTGGGCTAGTTGCGCGCCAGTAAAGGCGAGAACTTCCCCATTTTGATTAAAGCCCATGCGTTGAGCGATCGCTTGTGCTGTGGCAGCGTGGTCGCCTGTGATCATTTTGACTTGAATCCCCGCATTTTGACAGGCAGCTACGGCGGCGATCGCTTCTGCTCTTGGGGGATCGATCATTCCTTGCAATCCCAAGAAAACCAAATCTTTGTCGATATCTGCATGATCCAGGGAATCTTGACTAATAGATACAGATTTCCGTGCAAACGCCAACACCCGCAAACCCTGATGAGCCATTGCCTCAACTTCTTGATGTAGAGTCTGGGCATCCACGGAAACAAGATTACCTCCAGCGTCTAACATCTGCTGACAACGTTGCACAATTGCCTCAACGGAACCCTTTACATATATAGTCCTGACTTTTGTAGAATTTTCTCCACTCCCCCCTTCATGCAAAGTTGCCATGTATTGAAACTCAGACTCAAAGGGGATAACATCCAGCCTGGGCATTTCTGCTTCTAAGTTATTACTAGTCAGCCCCACTTTATTTGCCACAACTATCAACGCTCCTTCAGTAGGATCGCCGATAACTTGCCATTCTCCTTCCTTCTGCTCTAAGTGGGAGTCATTACATAACAATCCGGCTTGCAGACATTCTGCCAATACGGGAGAACTATGCCAATCTACTGGCTGTTCATCAAATAAGATTTCACCTCCGGGAATATAACCCGTCCCTGTAACTGTATAGTATTCACCACCTGCATAAATCGCCTGTACAGTCATCTGGTTTTCGGTAAGTGTACCCGTTTTATCCGAGCAGATAACTGTAGCACCGCCGAGGGTTTCCACGGCTGGTAATTTCCGGACGATCGCGTGTCGCTTCGCCATCCGGGAAACACCTATTGCCAATGTTACCGTCACTACAGCAGGTAATCCTTCAGGAATGGCACTAACAGCAAAAGCCACTGCCGCTTCAAACATACCTGCCCAGGAATTACCGTATCCCAGTCCGACGGCAAAGGTTAGGGCAGCGATGCCCAGAATTATGTATAGTAATGTGCGGCTAAATTTATCAAATTTCCGTGTTAGGGGAGTTTTGAGGCTTGTACCTTGCTCCATCAGTTGGGATATCCGCCCGGTTTCCGTAGCTTCCCCAATGGCTACAACAATCCCCTTACCAGTGCCAAAGGTCACAAAACTGCCAGCATAAGCCATGTTGCTGCGTTCTGCTAAAACTGCATCTGCATCCACAGGTTCGGTATTTTTCTCAATAGCAACTGACTCGCCAGTGAGGGCAGATTCATTCACTTGTAAATTGCGGGACTGAATCAGACGCAAATCGGCGGGTACTTTATCACCAGAAGTCAGTAGTACTAAATCCCCTGGGACTAACTCCTTTGAAGGAACTTGTACCTTTTGACCGTTGCGAAAGATAGTTGCATTAGTTTGGACTGAAGAAGCTAAAGCTGCGATCGCACTTTCAGCTTTTGATTCTTGCACAAAACCAATAATGGCATTAATTAAGGTGACACCCCAAATCACCCAAGCGTTTACCCACTGCCCAATTAAGGCTTTGATGGCACCCGCAATCAGCAAAATGTACAGCAACGGTTGATTAAATTGTAGAAGAAATCTGACTATGGGACTGCTTCCCTGTTTGCCTTTGAGTTCATTCGCACCAAAGCTTTCCTGCCGTTTTGCCACCTGATTTGATGTCAAACCTGTGTCTAGGTTTGCATCTAAATATTGAGCTACTTTTGATACAGATAAATTGTGCCATTGGTGTGACTGGATAATTTCTTTAACTGTTGCTGTCATTTTGTTGCCTCAATATTTCCCATAGGCAGGCTAAACGTAGAGCATTAGCTGTCTGGTCTTGGGCTAATCATGACAACTATGAAGAATAAATGTGATGGAAAAGTGATAGTAAATTAAGAAGGGTCAAGGGTTTTGCTTTCAAATTAAAATTTATTATGACAAAATCGGTCGATACAAAAAATATAACCAGTTCCAAATCACGTAATTTTAGGTAGCTTATGACGCAGAAATGGCTATCTATTATCGGTATTGGTGAAGATGGACTATCGGGGTTAAGTGCGATCGCTCTTTCTCTACTCAATCAAGCAGAAATCGTTGTAGGAGGCGATCGCCATTTAGCAATGTTACCTCCAAACGACCCACGCGAAAAAATTCTTTGGACTTCTCCTATTACTACCGCAGTAGCAGAAATTATCCAGCGTCGGGGTAAATCTGTATGTGTGTTAGCTAGTGGTGACCCCATGTATTACGGTATTGGTGTCACCTTGGCGCGACAAGTTCCCATATCGGAAATGACGATTATCCCTGCACCTTCATCTTTCAGCCTCGCTTGCGCCCGATTAGGATGGTCTTTAACAGAGGTAGAAACCTTAAGTTTATGCGGTCGTCCCTCTGCTTTGCTGCAATCTTATATATATCCTGGTGCGCGGTTATTAATTTTAAGTGAGGGGAAAAATACACCGAGCATTGTTGCCGAAATTCTTACACAGGGAGGTTTTGGGAATAGCCAACTCACAGTCTTGGAACGGATGGGTGGCATTCATGAAAGGATATTAACAGGGACAGCCGCAACCTGGCAGGAAACGAAACTGGCAGACTTAAATGCGATCGCCCTACATTGTATCGCTGATGCTGGTGTTGTTACCTTACCCAGATTACCAGGATTGCCAGATAACGCCTATCACCACGATGGACAACTTACCAAACGGGAAGTTAGAGCTGTTACCCTATCAACTTTAGCACCTACACCAGGACAGTTACTTTGGGATGTGGGGGCGGGTTGTGGTTCCATATCGATAGAATGGATGCGGACTAATCCCAGATGTCAGGCGATCGCTATTGAACAAAACTCATCTAGACTACAATACATTGCAGATAATGCGGCTGCTTTAGGTACTCCCAACCTGAAAATCATTGCGGGAAAAGCACCTCATGTCCTCCAAGATTTACCCACACCCGATGCCATTTTTATCGGTGGTGGAGTTACAGCCCCAGGATTATTTGATATTTGTTGGCAAGCATTACGCCCAGGCGGCAGGTTAATTGCTAATGTAGTCACCATAGAAGGCGAGCAGACCTTATTTCAATGGTACGAAAAAGTGGGTGGCAGTTTTACCCGTATTGCCATTCAACGAGCCGAACCAATTGGTAAATTTTTGGGTTGGCGAGCAATGGCTCCTGTAACACAATGGGTAGGGGTGAAAGATTAAAGAAGACAAGGACTTAGGCAACTTTAGACCGGGTGTAAGGGTGTAGGGGTGTGAGGGAAGAATTTAGTTTTACGCTTTCCCTTAAACCCCAATTACGGTTCAGTTAAGGAATTTCTTGGTTAAGCCAACATGAGTTCGATAAATTCGGAAGAACCCCTCTCCATAGCTTGCTTCCCGCAGGGTACCTCTCCCCGACGCGGGGAGAGGCTTAAAACCCTGATTATTTGGTACTCAGTTATAGATTTTCAGCCCCTTCCCTTGTAGGGAAGGGGTTGGGGTTAGGTTCCGTCGAATTCATGTTAAGCCAGGGTAAGACAAGAATTTTCAAAATAATCCTCTTTCTTCCCGTGCTTCCCCTGCTTATCTGAATTTTATTCCCCTACACCCCCATACCCCTAAAACCCTATCGTCATTTAGCAGAAAACTTGTAACATCCGCTAGACTCTCCACCTAACTAGAGAGATTAGGATAGTTCCAGGCAATTGCCTCAGTTGTCAAGCTGAGTCCTGATAGTTTCTTTTATTCACACCGTAAATCTATGACAATCCAACTCACAGTTCCCAACATGGCTTGTTCTGCTTGTGCAAACAACATTACCAATGCAGTAAAGACAGTTGATGTTGATGCGATCGTTCAGGCTGATCCACAGACTAAGCTGGTGAACGTAGAAACGCAAGCTTCAGAAACTTCCATTAAAGATGCTTTAGCTGCTGCTGGCTATCCGGCTGCATAAATTTCTGGAACCACGGGATACCTGAATGTATAGAAAAGTCGGGTATCCCGTATTCTTTCCACTCAACAGCATTAAGACTTACGCACCTAGATTTTCTTTTGAGACCGGGTGTAAGGGTGTAAGGGTATAGGGGTGTAAGGGTTTCAAACATTTATACCGCTACACCTCCAAACCCTTGATCTTTCCTTTTCATGCGTAAGTCCTAAGCATTACAGTACCAAACATTCTTAATTACGAATTACTCTTAAAATCTAATACCCAATTGCCCGTTAATCCCACGGACAGAATTATATCCAGCACCCACGAAAACATTATCAGTCGCACCAACCTGCACACCACCAGAAAAAGCTACGCCTTTATCCTCTGAATAATATCCCAACCCTACATAAGGTGAAATTACTGGTAAGCTGATAAACTTCAACACATCTACGCCAGTAGCGCCATCAGTTCCCACGCCTAACTCCACCCCCAAATTTAACGCTCTAGCCCCTACAGCATAAGTTACATCACCATCTTTGCCGCCCACAGAAACCCAAGGTTGTGGTATCAATTGTGCAGAGGCTTGAGTTGGGGTTAATAAAGCTAAAAATCCTAATGATGTTATGAGTGTTTTTGCGATCGTTCTTTTCTTCACGCTTTTCTCCTACACTACCTAAAAATGCTGAGTTCACTGTAACTGAGTTATAACCTTGAGTAATTCTGGCGAAAGAAATCTATTTCGTTCTAAAAAATCTACGTCTAGGGTTAGATTCACTTACTACAGAGGAATCACTCTAGAAATATCCATGACGGTTAACTGAACGAAAATGTTGCAACTGTTGTAGCTATTGCACTTAAGTCAAATTAGATATTCAGAGAATATTTCTCCCGCTTGCAGAGGGTAACAAGATTTATAGTTTCTACAGTGAGATTAGCTGACTATATTTTAAGGTTAAAATAATCAAGCCTTTGAGAATATCCAACACTCAACAGCCGCATTCCGCCTGTGACAGATAACATTTATATATGAACGCTACACAAGAACAACTAAAGGTAAAACTTGAGCAGGCTTTGATTGCTGCTTTTGGTGATGAGTACGCCGGAGTAGACCCGATTTTGGTTACTGCTAGCAATCCTAAGTTTGGTGATTATCAAGCCAACGTTGCTTTGTCGCTGAGTAAAAAGTTAGGACAGCCACCGCGAGCGATCGCCTCTGCTATTGTAGAAAAACTAGATGTATCAGAAATCTGCGAAACTCCAGAAATCGCTGGCCCTGGTTTTATTAACCTGAAGTTGAAAACCGCTTACCTAGAAGCGCAACTAAACGCTATTCAAGCAGATTCTAGACTAGGCGTTCCTACAGCCAAACACCCACAACGGGAAATCGTCGATTTTTCTAGTCCGAATATTGCCAAAGAGATGCACGTCGGACACCTACGTTCTACCATCATCGGTGATTCCATCGCCCGGATTCTCGAATTTCGCGGTCATGATGTATTGCGGTTAAATCATGTAGGTGATTGGGGAACGCAATTTGGGATGTTAATCACTTACCTACGGGAAGTTTCCCCAGAAGCCTTAACTACTGCAAATGCTTTAGATATCGGTGATTTAGTAAGTTTTTATCGCCAAGCCAAGCAACGGTTTGATGCTGATGAAGCCTTCCAAGAAACAGCACGCCAAGAAGTTGTGAGATTACAAGCAGGTGCAACAGATACCCTCCATGCTTGGAAGTTGTTGTGTGAACAATCACGCCAAGAGTTTCAGGTAATTTATGATTTACTTGATGTCAAATTAACTGAACGAGGCGAATCTTTTTATAACCCCTTACTCCCAACAGTTGTAGAAGGTTTAGAAGCATCCGGTTTATTGGTAGAAAACCAAGGTGCGAAATGTGTTTTCTTGGATGGCTTTACTAATAGAGAAGGTGAACCTCTACCCTTGATTGTGCAGAAATCTGATGGTGGTTATAACTACGCCACAACAGATTTAGCTGCGTTACGTTACCGGATTCAAAAAGATGAAGCCAAACGCATAGTTTATGTAACAGATGCAGGACAAGCCAACCACTTTGCCCAATTCTTCCAAGTAGCACGTAAAGCTGGATGGATTCCTAATGATGTGGAATTGGTTCATGTTCCCTTTGGTTTGGTGTTGGGTGAAGATGGTAAAAAATTCAAAACTCGTTCTGGCGATACTGTGCGGTTACGAGATTTATTAGATGAAGCAGTTTCTCGCGCCCATGCAGATTTAGAAGAGAGATTAAAAGCAGAAGAACGGGAAGAAACTCCAGAATTCATTGATAAAGTTGCGGAAGTAGTTGGTATTAGTGCAGTTAAGTACGCCGATTTAAGTCAAAATCGCACAAGTAACTACATTTTCAGCTATGACAAAATGCTGGATTTGAAAGGCAATACAGCACCATATATGTTGTATGCTTATGCCCGGATTCAAGGGATTAGCCGTAAGGGTGGAATTAACTTTGCAGATTTGGGAGATAATGCCAAAGTCATCTTGCAGCATGACACAGAATTTGCACTGGCTAAATATCTACTGCAATTAGGCGAAGTGATTAGTACTGTAGAAGCAGACTTATTACCTAATCGTTTATGTGAATATCTTTACGAATTAAGTAAGAAGTTTAATACGTTTTATGACCGTAATCAAGGGGTACAGGTTTTGAGTGCAGAAGAACCTCTGCGGACATCACGTTTAGTTCTGTGTGATTTGACAGCGAGAACTTTAAAACTCGGCTTATCTTTGTTGGGGATTCAGGTGTTAGAGAGAATGTAACTATCAACCTACCATTCTTAACAATATCTTTAAGGGAGGTAAATTCATGGTAATGAAACTGATCACAGCAAAAATTGAAAATTTTAAAAGCTTAGGCAATGTTGAACTAAGTTTTAGAAACCTAACGATTATAGTAGGTTCTAATTCTAGTGGTAAATCTAATTCGTTAGAGTCATTAAATTTTTTCAAAGAACTGCTTGTATCAGATTCATTATCAGCAGAAAGAATGCAGAGATTATTAAGATTTGGAAATCAGAATATCTGCTCTACTATTGTTGTGGAAGATGATGGACAAAAAGCAGAATATAGTGTATCAATAACATCAAATAAAAAACATATCCAGATTGCCAGTGAAAATCTCAAGGTTAATGGTAATGAAGTAATCAAAATTATCAATGGTGAGGGAGAGGTACGTGATGAAGATGGGCAAAATCCCCAAAAATATACATCTAATCCTGAAAGTATAGAAGATTTAGCATTAACTTCTGCTGGCAATTTCGGTAATAAACCTGTTACTAAAAAATTAGCGAGCTATATTAGAGAATGGAAATTCTATGATATAAATCCTAAAGATATCAAGAAATACTCAACATTTCTTGAAATGGTAAAAATTGTAAGAAATACAGCAGATAATGATATTGTTCCGAGTCTTGATAATGATGCTAGTGAAGTTCAAGAAATTCTAAATTATTGGGCTAAAAATGAAATAAATAAATTACGAGATGTCAGCGAAGAACTCAGTAATTGTCTTAATATCAGTTTAGATATAGGGGTAGAAAAAGATCCAATTGTAAAAGTTTTAGAAGGTGATGGTAAAAAAATGCCCCTGTCAAGTATGTCAGATGGTACTCTGCGCTTGATAGCTTATTTGATACTATTGTATCAATCAGAATCAGAGATGCCTACACTTATTGGTATTGAAGAACCTGAGCGTAATTTCCATCCGGGGATTCTTAAAGATGTGGCTTCTATAATGAAAAGACTATCTAAAAAAACACAAGTAGTTTTTACAACTCATAGTTCTCAATTACTAGATTGCTTTTCTCCAGAAGAAATTACATCTGATATATCGGTAATACTTTTGAGTAATAAGGGTGAGTTAGGAACGAAAGCTTGTTTACTTGATAAACTGGCGGAAAACCGCGATGACCTTTTAGAGTGGATGACTGATTTTGGATTAGGTAGCGCAATTTATCATAGTCACTTAATTGAAGAAATTTTAGCTATTTAATATGCCTAGTGTTCGCCTTTGGACTCCAGAGTCCGACTATGATAGGGATGCGGTCTGCTGTATTGCCAAAAAAATAGTTAATTTTTACAGCTATGATTTAACAATTGAATATGCAACTAAGCAAGCTTATAATGATGCTGCACGCAAGCCTGGTGGTTTAAAGAAAGCAGTTGATATTTACCTTAAGCATAACGACTTAGTAATTTTTCTCATAGATGCAGATGGTATACAATCACAAGCACAAAGGCTTAAGGAAAGAAATTCTCTATTTAACAAAATTCAAGAAGTAGTCAACATATCTAATGGCAAAGCTAAATTAATTCTCATACTTCAAGAAATTGAAGCATGGTTATTAGTAGATTGTTTAGGTATCTGTTGCTACTTTACCAAAAACCCTCAAAATAGAAATCATCAAGAGTGGATGAGTTTTGCTCATCGTAAACAACTTGGTAAAACCAATCTTATTACAGAAGCTACACCCGGAGGAAGAAATGCAAAAGAACACCTTGAGGAACTTTCAGAAGACATATTAATCAAAAATAATCCCAAATTGAGAAATAAACCGCAAAATTTGAAAGAGCTTAAATATCAGGAAGACCAAGCAGCTAAGATTGCTGAATTTATAGAAATTAATAATCAAACAATTAAGAGAAATGACTCTTTAGAAGAATTAGCGCAGCATCTAAAATTATTGTCCGAAAATAAGCTTTTTGATACATAAAATAACAAACTAAAGCCTTGAATGCTCAAGAAGAAAGCATATTTCAAGCGCAACTTGCTACTATTGAACCAAGGCAGGAGGAAAGAGTTATGCAAATTGTTACTAGTTGGATGAGACAAGGTGTGCAGCAGGGAGAATTGACGCTAATTCTACGTCAACTTAACCGCCGTTTCGGTGAAATTAATCCGCAATTGCAAGAACGGATTCAAGGTTTGTCAACTGCTGAGTTGGAAGATTTAGGTGAGGCTTTACTGGATTTTACAAGCAGTGCTGATTTAGAGGCTTGGTTTGCAAGTAGATAGTTTTCTATCAAGATACCCGACTTCTTTGAGAAGTCGGGTATCTGTAGTCGGGTATCTGTAGGGTTAAATTATTAATTGGGTGGATCTAAACGATTTACCAATGTCGCCCATAAAATCATCGGAGAACCGACACCCAAACAGAATAACCATTGTTGTAAGCTTAAGGGTGCTGTTTCAAATACATCATTAATCAATGGCACATGAGCAAAGACAATTTGTAGGAGAATTGCACCCAAAATACCAAATCCAATGGCGGGAATATCTACATTCTCTTTCATTGTGCCGTCCATTTTGGCAATGAGATTGGGGATTAATTGGCTAATACTCAACAGATAAAATATTCGTCCTGCAATCAGAGAGTTAATCGCCATTGTTCTGGCTAAATCTATATTGCCTGTGGTTTGGCGGATGTATTCAAAAACCCCGAAGATAACAATCCAGTTAAACAGAGAAATTGCGAGAATTCGTTGTATGCGACTACCTGATAGTAAGGGTTCGTTGGGGTGACGGGGTGCTTGCTGCATCACATTTTGTCCTTTGGGTTCAAATGCCAAAGGTACTGTCATGGTGATGGAGTTCAACATATTTAACCAGAGGACTTGTAGAGATAAAATTGGTAAGTCTCTAGCCAATAATGTACTAATTAAAATTGTCATTGATTCCCCACCGTTGACAGGGAGAATAAAGCAGATTGCTTTCAAGAGGTTTTTATAAACTGCTCGTCCTTCTTCTACAGCTGCTTCAATGGAGGCAAAATTATCATCGGTGAGTAGCATATCTGAGGCTTCTTTGGCGACTTCTGTACCTGCGCCACCCATTGCAATTCCGATGTCTGCTTGTTTTAAGGCGGGTGCATCGTTAACACCATCCCCAGTCATGGCGACGACTTCGCCTTTTGATTGTAAGGCTTCGACTAGACGCAGTTTTTGTTCTGGTGCAACGCGGGCAAAGACTACACCTTCTTCCGCGACTTGAGCGAGTTCGGTTTTATCCATTTTGGCGAGTTCTGCACCTGTGAAAGCGAGAACTGAGCCGTTTTTGTTGATGCCCATACGACGAGCGATCGCCTGGGCTGTGATAGCATGATCTCCTGTGATCATCTTCACCTGAATTCCGGCGGTTTGACAGGCTTGCACCGCTTTGATTGCACTCTCACGGGGAGGATCAATCATCCCCTGTAAGCCAATGAAAATTAACCCATCAGCGATATCTGCATGATCTACGTCATTTTGCTCATTTCCTACAAGCTTTTTGGCTAAGGCTAACACCCGTAAGCCTTGGCGCGCCATGATGTTGACTTCCCGTTCAATGGTGGTTTGTTTTAAGGTTTCTACACAATCCAAGGGACGGGGTTGTCCATCGGTATTTAACATCAGGCTACAGCGTTGGAGAATCGCTTCTACAGAACCTTTGACATAAATCACCTTGCCGGTGGGTGTGTTGTGCAAGGTTGCCATGTATTGATAATCTGATTCAAAGGGAATCCCATCTAGCCTGGGCATTTGCTTGAGTAAGGTGGGCTGGCTAAAATTGGCTTTATTCGCTGATGCAATTAACGCCCCTTCTGTGGGATCTCCCAGCACTACCCACCTACCATTTTTCGTTTCTAAGTGGGAATCGTTACAAAGTAATCCAGCTATTAAACATTCTTGTAGTCCCTTCTCTCTATTTAAATCTACAGGTTGCTCATCTCTGAGGATTTCCCCATCGGGCGCATAACCCACACCACTAACTGTATATTGATGTCCTCCCGCATAGATGGCTTGGACTGTCATCTGGTTTTCTGTCAATGTCCCGGTTTTATCGGAACAAATCACAGTTGCACTACCCAAGGTTTCCACCGCCGGTAATTTGCGAATAATGGCATTCCTTTTAGCCATGCGGGAAACACCAATCGCTAAAGTAACAGTTACTACTGCTGGTAATCCTTCCGGTATGGCGCTGACTGTTAAAGTTACGGCTGCTTCTAAGGCTTCGTTAAAGCCCCGAAAGCTTAACCCGACAACAAAGCAGAGTGTAGCTAGCCCTAAGACCATGTATAGCCAATTCTGGCTAAATTTGTTAAATTTCCGCGTTAATGGTGTGGAAATATCTGTATGCTGCTCCATTAACTGGGAAATCTTCCCTGTTTCCGTGTTATTTCCTGTAGCAACAACTACACCAGTCCCTTGTCCGAAGGTGACAAAGCCCCCTGCATAGGCCATGTTTTTCCGTTCGCCTAATCCTGTATCTGGCGTTAAAACCTGTGTATGTTTTTCTACCGCCACAGATTCCCCAGTCAAGCCAGACTCATCAATTTGCAAGTTCCGCACTTGAATGAGGCGTAAGTCGGCGGGGACTTTATCGCCGGAAGTCAACAGCACCACATCACCAGGAACTAATTCCCGTGAGGGGATGCGGATTTTCTGCCCATCGCGGATGATGGTGGCTTCTGTGGTGATGGCTTTGGCTAAAGCTGCGATCGCACTTTCGGCTTTTGCTTCTTGAATAAATCCGATAATGGCGTTGGTGGTGGTAACTCCCCAAATTACCCCAGCGTTGACAAGGCTACCACTCAACGCTTTGACCAAACCTGCACACAACAAAATAATTAATAGCGGCTGGTTAAATTGCAACAGAAACTTCAACCACCAAGGCTTACCTTTTTTTCCCGTTAGTTCATTCGCACCGCCACTAGTTAATAGGTGTTGTGCTTGGTTGCTACTTAAACCTATCTCTGCATCAGTTTGCAAACGGGCGATCGCTTCGGATATCTCTAAGGAATGCCAAACAGTAGGCTGTTTCTCTCCTGGTGCAACGGTAGCTACAGCTTGAACCATAATTATTAATTTCTTGTAAAAAGTGTTATGCTTAATTTAGCACGAATAATTAGTGCTAAAAAGTATTTATCACTAGTAAATTTTGATATTAACCATTATTTACCCCAATGGGTGACAAAAAATCGAGTATGCTTTCCCTTAGAGGTTGTTTGAAAAGTATTATTTTAAACATCAAAATCTTAATAACCTAACCCCCCTAGCCCCCCTTCCCTACAAGGGAATGGGGGTTTCAAAGCCTCTCTCCGCTTCGGGGAGAGGTTTGGAGAGGGGTCTTTATTATCATTCATAACTTTTCAAACATCCTCTTAGAGTTAGGATTAAACCTGAAGGTGTAAAACTTGTGAGTCTGGATTTGTCTACTCCATTGCAATTAATTGGGCGTTCAGTGGAGTTTCAGCGCGTTGTAGAAGTGCTGGCCCAGGATGGTGACTTGTTAATTACGGGAGTACCGGGTAGTGGTAGGCGTACTCTAGTGCGGTGGGGCGTGACAGAAGTGAGAGCGATCGCTCTAGATATTGACTGCATCCGCGCCACAGATGGAGAGCGATTTTTACAGTTACTCACAGAAGCAATTAACCAAAATTGGCAAGCAGAAAAAATCCAAAGTTGGTTAGATAAAAATGCCAAGGAATTTTTTACATTTCATCCAGAAACTAAACTTAAGCTATTACGTTCTCTCAGCCAAAAACAAATTTGGCAAGCCTTTGAACTATTGTTGGAATTGCCGCAAATTATGGCAGTAGATTTAAACAAACGTTTAGTCTTAATTCTGCAAAGTTTCCCCCACATTCGCTCTTGGGATCGTAACGGTTTATGGGAAATATCATTCCGGCGGAAAATCAAAGAACACACTCATGTAAGTTATGTGCTGATTGCCACGATCGCCGAGACGGGAAATTATTCAGACGAAAATAATTATCCTTTAGAAACCATCCAATTACCTCCCTTGAACCGAGATGTATTGGCAGTATGGGCGAGGGAAATATTACATGGTTCAAAACTCACATTTGATTCCCGTTCTAAAGCATTACAACTATTTTTAGATGCCGTACAAGGTCATATTGGCGATGCGATGGCAATAATTCGCCGTCTACAAACTTTATGTGTTCCTGATAGCTTAGTTACAGAAAATGATGTCCAGCAAGCCATTGAAGGATTACTCAAAGATTTATCAATGACCTATGAATCTTTATTGATGTTGCTACCAGCCAATCAGGTACATCTTTTGGAATGTTTAGCTTTAGACCCCACAGAAAAACCCCAAAGCAAAGACTATATTCAAAAACACGGTCTTTCTAGGGGTGGTAGTCTCCAAGGTGCGCTGACAGGGTTACATCACAAGGGTTTAATTTATGGTGCAGAACAAGGTTATTTATTAGCAATGCCATTGTTAGCTTTGTGGTTGCGCCAAAGATTGAGTTAGTGATTCCCAGATTAAGCTGATTGTAAACTCAAGGCCTCGAACTGTTGCCAACACAGATACAAAGCACGGGGTACATGAAAACATCCCTTCCATTTACCACCTTTGAGATTTAACAGCACTTCCCCACGGCGATTTAAGTAGCCAAACCACTCACCATATTCTGGGTCAGCAAAATGCTGCCAGGAATAATCGTGCATTTTTTGATACCATTCCCAACAGACTTCACGACCTGTCAAACGATAACCCATCGCCAAAGCCACCAAAGATTCTAAATGCACCCACCACAATTTTTGATCCCATTCCAATTGTTGTGGAGGATGACCTGCTGCATCCATAAAGTAATACAAGCCACCATACTCGTTATCCCAGGCGAAATTGAGGATATTTAACACCACATCAACTGCTTGGTTAATAGTCTTGCTGTCGTTTTTCCGTCGGGCGATGTCCATAATAAACCACATCGCTTCAATACCGTGACCGGGGTTAATCAGCCGACCTTCAAAACAATCAATGTGGGAACCATCGGGGGCAACATTTTCATACATCAATCCTCGTTCTTGGTCGAGAAAGTCACCCATAACTTCCTGAACGGTTGCAGCCAAGACATTTTCTAGAGTCTCCTGGGGAAGCAACCATTCCATTTCTAGAGTGAGGTTGGCTAAAATCATCGGCACAGCTAAAGCTTTCATGGGGCGTGTGCCGGGATAGGTTTTGGTATATTTGCCTTTGGGGTTATCTTTACGACGCAAAACATTATTATATGCTTGCATTGCCACATCTTTTGACCACTCTTCACCAGAGGCGAGAGCATATTGGCTAAAGGCCATCGCCGCAAAGCAATCAGAAAAAATATTGTAAGGCTGTACTAATGGTTCACCTCCACGGGTGAGGGCAAAATACCAGTTACCCTCGTCATCTCTACCATGTTGGGCAAGAAATTTAGCGCCGTTCCTCGCAATTTTGAGCCAGTTTTCCCGTTTTTCTAGCTGGTTACACAGCATAGAAAAAGTCCAGACTTGGCGATTTTGCAACCAAATAAATTTATCTGTGTCATACACCTTACCTTGGCGATCAAGACAAGTAAAGTAACCGCCTTCACTATCGAGGGAGTAGTTTTCCCAAAACGGGAGTACGTCGTTGAGGAGGGCATTTTTGTAAAGTTGCGCCAATGCTTGCAAGTTTTTCCCCATAATGCAATCCCCTGTTCAAAAACATCAGGGTCAATTATCGCCTTGTTGTGGATTGACTACAAGTATTCTGTTATTTGTTAGTTGTCAGTTGCTAATAGTTTTCCCCAGATCCCGATACCGTTGGCAAAATATTAATTAACAAAAAAACGGCGAATTTTTCGTGTATTACATGGATAGCAAGATACAGAGACAGGAAACTTTAAGCCTCAAAGGTGCAGTTTTGGACTTTGGAAAAAAAAGTCCAATAGATTTTATAGTTCTACCCCATTTACCCAGTCGGTTTTGTTGAAAGAGTAATGATTTTGAGCAATTACTCAAAAGCCAAACACAAAAATTAGACGATAATCATTGCAAAAGCGAAGCATTGGCAACAAATGTTCATCATAAAACTCAAGTATTTCCTCGCGGCTCACTCTACCGCGTGGTACAAAATCAGCTTCATTATATAAGCTGTCTCGCCATTCGGTAAAAGCAGCAAGATGTTGCTCTAATCCCCCTACCCAAAAGTCTTTTAAAGGGGTAACGCAAAAGTCTTCTAACTTGATTCGGGAGTATAGTAGTTGTTGTGTAGCCTCTGTTGACTGTACTCGTTTACCAAATCCAGGTATCAAGATGTCCGCAATTGGATCTGGCATTTTAGAGCAATATTCATACGGCGCATAATCTACTGTTTCCACGTTTTGAATGGCGGTGAGAATTGGGAGAGCAATTCTATCGGGTAGCTCACCCCCACTATTAATACTAGATGCAATTACAGTAGGTCTGTCAGTAGGTTCTGCTCTAGTGTACAAATCTACACCAGGTTTCATAAGAACTTCACGAATTTGTACATCATCAGCTAGCTCCGATTCCAGTTTATCAACGAGGCAATTGAGGATTTCGTCTGGATAATAGTCATCGTATTCCTTGGGAATAAGTTGCATAATACCGATGCCAAACCAAAAAGTCATAAGAGGATGTTTGAAAAGTTTTGAACGGTCAAATTTTAGGCTAATCGCCTTACCATAATACGGATCATGGCAAGATAGACAAAAGTCTCGGAGCTTCCTGTCTAACTGTAGCGAAGCAGCAAATTGGCATTGACGCAGAAACAGTGAGTATAAAACTGCTCAGAAGGTTCTCAATCAGTTCATTACTGAACTAATCGGTTCAGTTTAGCTGTTTGGGGAATTCGCCAACGGTATCGATCCCTTGCCCCCCTGCTTCTTTCCTCTGGCTACTTGCTGACTAAAACTTCCCGTGGTTGCATTATGGGTTTAAAGTTGTATTGTGGAACTAATTCATGGTAGACCGCTAGTGTTTCTTCGTTGACTCTAGTAGCACTAAATCTTTCTATATTTTGTTTGGCACGGCATTGCCACTTATATAGTTGTATGGGATCTTTGAGCAATTGAGTTAAAGCCTCTGCCAATGTGTGACTATCTTTTGGTGGTACTAATAGCCCAGCTTGACGATTATCTAAGGTTTCGGGGATACCATCCACATCACTGGCAACGATCGCACAACCGGCTTCTCGTGCTTCTGTGAGGACTAAACCGAAGGATTCACAATGGGAAGGGAGGACAAAAATATCGGTTGCTAGCATATACCGTTGCGGTTCTGCCTGGAAACCTTCAAAATGTATCCGTTCATTAAAAGGCGTATTTCTGGCCATAGCCTCGAAAATTGATTTATCTGGCCCGTTCCCTACCAAATATAGATGTGCTTGAGGAAAGTCCTGGGCAATTTTGCTAAAAGCTGCAATTAACTCAGCAATTCCTTTACGGGAATACATCCCCGCAACAGTAGTAATTGCAGGACGCTGTAAGGGTAATGGTTGGTAATCTTGAATTTGACGATGACGGGGGCTTCCTAATGTGCCATTGGATACCACTCGCAGTTTGTTGCGGGGAATACCACGCCGCACCATCGAAGTAGCTACCGCATGACTAACAGCGATGACTCTATCTGCTAATCCCATGAGTACTGCGCTACGCTGGAACTCATTGTGTACTGTAGACACTAAACTATAATCACAACTTGTTTTTAATATGCCTGCCAGTACAACTCCCGTCATCATATGTGCATGAACTATATCTGGCTGAAATTTTTGGATAATCTGCCGAAAACGCCAAATAGCTTGAATCATATTTAGCGGTTGTCTAGACTGATCTAAATGAAAGTGTCTAACACCATAACTACCAAGTAATGGTTCGTATCCTCCACCAGCAGACGCTACAGCCACTTGATGACCGTCTTTGGCTTGTAAGCAGGCTAAATCTACTGCAACATTGACTATTCCATTACCAATTTCTTGTACATGATTGGTAATATGTAATATTTTCATTTAAAACTTCTCCATATTATTTATTATTTTTTAATTTTGGATGAAAAACAAAATATGAA
This sequence comes from Trichormus variabilis 0441, assembly GCF_009856605.1. Lineage (NCBI taxonomy): Bacteria > Bacillati > Cyanobacteriota > Cyanophyceae > Nostocales > Nostocaceae > Trichormus > Trichormus variabilis. The sequence goes on from NZ_CP047242.1 coordinate 5,757,761, forward strand.
TTTATTTAGTTATCCAAAATCATCAATACAGTGTGAATTGTCAGGATTTAAACCTATTTACAGTTCACTTTTAAAGAAAATTTCGTGAGAATTTAGGAATTGCTTGATAAATCCTCTAGGTAAATTTTCAATCTGAGAAGAATATGAGGCGATCGCTCTCTTTTTCTTATCTTGTACTGAAGTAATAGAAAAACGATAAGCAGCAGCAATATCCTGTATTTTCAATAGGATAAATAGCGGCGCTCTCCAAAATAACCATACAGGATATTGGAACACTTCCACAGGAATATTGGCTTCACGAATTACTGTTTTAACTAAGTTATAAGTAGCCTCATGATCCCTATGACAGTCTTTCCTATGTGGCACATAAATTTCCTCAGGCTGATAATGCTGAATTAGTTCAGATATCTCTCGAATTGTCTGCTGATGTTCTTCATTACTTAATTCTGGTAAACACCCATCTGGCTTAGATAAAAAGTGAATATGTGATGACTCTACACCCAATATTCCTAATGCACTAATTGCTTCTTGTTTCCGAGTTTGGACTATCTGATTTTGGCAATCTAGGTCGAGACTTCTTGAACCTTTCCCATCGGTGATAAATACTACTACCACTGGTATGCCATGCTCTCGTTTGTAAGCAATCATCCCGCCACAGCCAAAAGTTTCATCATCTTGATGTGGAGAAAATATCATGGCTGATTTTTGGTTAGATAACAATGGCTTGCTATTACAAAACAAAAGCCATTTTAATAGTAACCAAGAATGTATATACTGCACTTTCTCAAGCCATACAATAGGAATTAGTTTTCCTAGTTCTTTTAAATAGATTTTATGCGACAATTTTGGCTCCATCTTTATCAATAAAAATAAATGCTCATCATTTAAAATATCAATAATTAATCTGTATAACTATTTCGCCCTATGAGCATAAATCACATGATAAGCCACTCATAACAGATTAGGATAAAGATTGTGTATGAAAAGTGCTAGTTTTTTCTGGATTTTATGAAAAGAGTCATCAGGGGAATTTTATTAATTTGAAATATAAAATTATGGTCAGTCAAAGTTTGACTATAAAGTGCGTGACATTTGTTATAAAGTGTTTATTAAAACACTGATAATATGTATGGGAATGAGTAATTAATATAGGAATCCGATTTGATAATTGAAAATATCTAAATATTTGTAGGGTGGGCATTGCCCACCAAAACTATGATACGGTGGGCAATGCCCAACGCCACTTACTCCAAGCCGGGAAACCCATCCAACGCAGTGGCTCCCCTACGTATATTTCAGAAATCAAATACTAGTCCCATAGTTGTTTATTAGTAATAGGAAAACATAATTAGCATTCAGGTTTTCCTAAGAGGATGTTTTAAAAGTCTTATTGTTGGTAGCCAAAAGTTTTAGCTCCCCCTAAGAGGTTGTTTGAAAAGTGATTGGCTGTGATTTTAAGCACTCATTGATCCCCCCTAACCCCCCTTTTTAAGGGGGGAAATGAATCAAAGTCCCCCTTTTTAAGGGGGATTTAGGGGGATCTAAAATGTTTTGCTACCAAGCATAGGACTTTTCAAACATTCTCTAAGAGGTTATTTATAAAGCAAAATTGAATTTGAAGAATACATCCGTCAGAATACAATCAGTGGGGGATACCCTACGGGAAGCAAGCTACAGACCCGCCACTGATTGTAGCCTGTGGCAACCCGAAGGGTAGACCACCAAATTTTCAATTTGGCTCCGTGCTTAAACCCATTTATTCATCCACCCTACGGGTTCGGCAGTCGCACCCTTACGGGAAGGCTTACGCCAACATGGGGGAAACCCCCAAGACCGCGCTGCCTCACCAGTCGCCAGAATTCAGTATGAATTCTGGCGACTGACGCATGTATTCTGTTCGATAAATGGTCTTTAAATCATCTTTTTCAAGGGGAATTTTAAGAGGGGATTTTAATCTGGGACTGAGTGCGTAGACGCAGTAATAATTTCACGTTTACGGATGGTGTCGTTAGGAACTACAATTCGCCAACGGAGAATACGATTATCTTGACTCCAATTGTCAAAACGGGCAATTTCAGAGCCTGCGGCTAGGGGATCTACAAAGGTTGCTGGATTTTTAACTGTAAAGCCGGACAGATACATGGTGTCACTTTCAGGAAAGTATTTGATTCGCCGTAAATCTGTAAAAATGCGGGGAGTTGTTTCTTTTTGCATGGAACTATAGGTATAGATGGGATTACCGTTAGTGTCTAGTCCTTGCAAGAAATAATGGCGAATACCTTGTCGATCGCCCAGAGTTGTCCACACATCGCCTTTACTATCCACCCACCATCCTGTAACAGAGGAAGAATCTTCACTATGATCATATTCTTCTTTATCGAAAGCGCCGTTACCGTTGCGATCGCGCCAAATCCATTTTCCTGTTTTTGGTTGCTGAGGTGGCCAAGTCCCTGAGATTGCTGATTTACCTTCGTTATTTTTACCAACAAACATCCCTGCTGGAATAGCTATATTCCCATCTTTGCTGGGATTAAATCGATAAATCTCTAAGGCGTTACTGTACGGATCTAAGAGAAACAAAAATCTTTCACCATTGATTCGACGTACAAAGGTAGCATCGGGGGATATATGCAGTCGTGGATCTTGAGGATATTTAAAACCGTTTAAGGTGTAAGCTTTATAAGTCAATTGTTGACCCTTAGGCTTGCTACTATCTATCAAAAAGTGTTCATACTTGGTAAAAACTTCTCGTCCATCTGTAGTGGGGTCAACGTCGGCATTTTCGACTAAGGATAATCCTAATAATCGCCATAGTTGCTTTCCTGATGGCGAAAATTTTCTTAAATCTGTGCCGGAATTATTGAACCCATTATTATTGATATACAAATTCCCCTGAGTATCTGCGCCGACTCCTGTGAGTCCATAAAACTTTAAATCTTGGACTTCACCAGGAACACCTCCATAAATCCCCCCTGTGTGGCCAAAAGTGCCGACCTGGACTGGTTGATCCTGAATGTTATAAATCAATACTTGCTGAAGTGTCCCATTTTCCGCTACTAACAGTCTGCCTTGATTATCAAGTGCGATCGCTCCGGGTAAAACAACATTAGTTATTTTTTGCGGTAATTGTTTTCCTGATGAAGAATAACGCAAAATTTTAGCAGGATTATTGGCATCTTGCTTTTGAATAATCCACAAATTCCCCTGCTTATCAATAGTTATATCCCCTGGTCTCAGGAAACTAAAGTTGCGTAATTCTTTCATTGTCTCAGTGTTATGGACGCGAATTTTATTATTCGCTGCATCACTGACATATAAATTCTTATCTTTCGTTGCTAATCCAGTCACCTCACTTTTAGTATTGACGATTAACATACTCTTATCCCAACCACGTCCATTAGCAAAGGGCGCTGGTTTACCAGATAAGTTATAACGTCTCACACAATACCAAGTTGTTCCCTCTGGTGGATAATCTTTGTCTATTTTGCCGACAAATCCTTGGCTCATAGCAATGTAAATATACTTACTATTTGCTGTGACAGCTTTACCACCATGACGACTCCAACCATGAAGATCATTGAGAACCCCAATTACATTACCATCTTTATATATTGATGCTTCGGCTCCTGCTTTATCCTCATGACTATTTGTATAAACTGTGCCATTAGGCGCAACATACATTCCCTCAATATAGTTTTGTATAGATTTCTGACTGCCAGCAAAAATATCACTGATCAAATCTCTTTTATAGGTATCCTCTGGAACTTGACTGAATGTTAAATCTGTTGAAACAATAGTAATAAATAGAAATGAGATAGTAGCAATAAATAAATAAATCCATGATTTGAAAAATTTATAATTTAAATACTTAAATGTTTTATTGAATCGTCTTTTTATCCTCAATTGTAACTTTTGGATATCATCTGGTATTGCGTACTTCATTACACCAATAATTCATTTAATAGTTAGTTTTTTGTACTTCGAGATAATTCTTGACAGTGATTTTTAATATTACTCAGCGATATTGAATTAACAGGAAAACTGCAATTATTGAGTTATATATGTTTCTAAACACCATTCAGTAGAATGATTCAGAGAAACATTATTATCAAAAAAATATATGCCTATTTGAAAGTATGTTTATTCTGAATTACAAGAATTGAAAGACTCTTATTGTGAGGGTTTTACTTTGGTTTGATGTCCTAATCTATCTAGCTGTAGTTATAGTATGTAGAAGTCCTTCGTATTATCTTTAATTACGTAAGTGATAATACATAAATAGCAAATTAACGGACTTAAGAAATTAGTGTTTATCGAATATTCATCAAAAAAATATAACTTTCTATTTTTTTAAATTAGTTGTAAAAATATGAATTTAGTATATTGGTATACTCTTTTTCCCAGAAAATTATTCATTAACCTATTACCAATTACCAGATTCCTCATCTCCTTGTGGGTGAGGAATTGTAACCTCAATCTTATGAGTTATAAACAATACATTAACTACCGAAGCACGCTACATCACGAAAGAAATGTCTTTATAAAAGCTTAAATTAGACCAATCATATTTATTTAAAGATTTGGTAAATAAAAAAGCTCAAACGTAGGTAAATTTAAATAAAATCTATATTGAGTCAGATGGAATATTTACTGATAACTCCGAAAATTAGAGAAGATAAACAATAAGTAGTATGTCATTAACTGTATAGAATAAAACACATGAATAAAATCCCGCCTGTTTCTTTATCTCCTCCTGTATCTTCCTGATAATCTTGACAATCTTGCTAAATATATAAACGGAGTGATACTTCATATCGAAGCAAATCTCCTCAAGCTCCACACAGTACTAGGAGATAAGAGTGGAATATAAAAAAGAAAACTTCAATTTACTACCTGCTTCTATTCTGACCTTAGGTTCTGGTTGGTTTCCTACAAATCCTGGGGGTTTGGAAAGATATATTTATGAGTTGACTTATCAATTAGCAGCTAATCAAGATAGAGTAGAGTTATGTGGAGTTGGCTTACCAACTAATGAATTTCATTTGCCAATTAAATTAACTAATTTAGCATCTCCAGATAGTAAAATTTGGCAAAGATTTTGGTCTATTCGGACTAATTTCCAGAAAACAAGAATAAGCAAACCGGACGCAATCAATTTACATTTTGCTTTATATAGTTTTCCTATTTTAGATATTTTGCCTCAGGGTGTACCCATTACTTTTAATTTTCATGGGCCTTGGGCATCAGAAAGTAAACAGGAATTAGTAAAGAATAAAATCAGTATTTTTTTAAAGCGTCGGCTGATAGAACAAACCACATATAATCGTTGCGATCGCTTTATTGTTCTGAGTAAAGCATTCGGCAATATATTACACCAACAATATCAAATTCCTTGGCAAAAAATACATATTATTCCTGGTGGTGTGAACATTGATAAATTTCAGCCAAATTTATCGCGTCAACAAGCTCGCCAGCAGCTAAATTGGCCTGAAAGTCGTCCTATTTTATTTACATCCAGACGTTTAGTTCACCGTGTGGGAGTAGACAAACTATTACAAGCATTAGCCATCATTAAACCAAGAGTACCCGATATTTGGCTAGCGATCGCCGGTCGGGGACATCTGCAAGGGACATTGGCAAAACAAGCTCAAGAGTTGGGTTTAGAGAACAACGTAAAGTTTTTAGGTTTTCTCCCAGATGAGCAGTTACCTATCGCTTACCAAGCTGCTAATTTAACTGTTATGCCCAGTCAATCTTTTGAAGGTTTTGGGTTAGCAATTACTGAATCTTTGGCTTGTGGTACTCCTGTTTTATGCACTCCTATTGGAGGTATGCCAGAAATTTTAACTCCATTTTCACCAGAATTAATTACTACATCTGCGGAAGCTACTGCTATTGCGGAGAAAATAGTACATATATTGCTAGAACAAATACCAACACCTTCACGAGAAGAATGTCGCCAATATGCTGTAACTAACTTTGATTGGCAGAAAATTGCTCAACAAGTACGGCGAGTTATTTTAGCTTAAAAAAATTAAGAGAGTAGTTGACTAATGAAAATATTATTTTTAGACCAGAGTGGTAAACCCGGTGGTGCAGAGTTGTGTTTAATTGATATTGCGAAACCTTACAGCGATCGCGCCTTGGTTGGTTTATTTGCGGATGGAGCATTTAAAACCTTACTAGAGCAACATCATATCCCGGTTGAAGTATTCACCAATCAGCCAATTCAAGTCCGCAAGCAAAGTAATTTATTGCAAGCATTTAGTAGCTTGGGACAACTTGCGCCTCTGGTGGCTAAAGTTGTAGAGAAAGCCCGTGAATATGATGTAATCTACGCCAATACGCAAAAAGCCTTAGTTGTGGGGGCGATCGCTAGCTTTATCGCTCGTCGTCCTTTGGTTTATCATTTACATGACATTCTCTCCCCAGAACACTTTAGCCAAACTAACCTGCGGGTTGCAGTTAACTTAGCTAATCGTTTCGCCTCATTGGTAATCGCCAATTCCCAAGCCAGTCAAACAGCATTTATCCAAGCTGGAGGACGCGCAGAGCTAACGACAGTCATCTACAACGGTTTTGATATAAATTTATATCAAACTGCTGCATCAGATATTAGTAAATTACGGCAATATTTAGGCATAGCAAATAATTTTGTAGTTGGACATTTCAGCCGTCTTTCACCTTGGAAGGGACAACATATTCTAATTGATGCACTAGCTCAATGTCCGCCACAAGTAACGGCAATTTTGGTCGGTGATGCCCTATTTGGTGAGCAAGAATATGTCAAAGAATTACATCAACAAATTACCAGATTAGGGCTAGAAAACCGCGTTAGATTTTTAGGATTCCGGGCGGATATTCCTCAATTAATGGCGGCTTGTGATTTAGTGGCTCATACTTCCACAGCCCCAGAACCCTTTGGTAGAGTAATTGTTGAAGCCATGCTTTGTGGCAAACCTGTAGTTGCAGCCAAAGCCGGTGGTGCAATGGAATTAGTCGAACATGGAGTTAATGGCTTTTTAACCACACCAGGAGAATCCCAAGAACTAGCCGATATTATTAATACCTGTTTCCAAGAAAAACACACCACTGCAACTATTGCTAGTAATGCTAAAGCTATTGCTAGTCAGCGTTTTAGTGTCCAAAATATCAATCAACAGATTGCCCAAGTCTTACACACAATTTAAGTAAAAGCTTTTTCTCCCTACCTAATCTTTATTTAACTTTCTCGTCATCACCTAACATTTTTAATAGCTTCCTCCCTACTAAAACACTAACAATTCCGGCACCAACCACCTCCACTGCTTGTACAACTTTTTTACCTACATCGTGAGGGTCTAGGTGGTGATGAAAAATCTCTTCATCCACCCATTCCGTTGTGGCTTGAAAGTCATGAATTGGTGTTGGTAATAGTGTTAAATAAGTGCCTTGACGGATTAAGTGTGCGGGTTCGCCTACAACTTCAAAAACATTGAATAAGTTAGCAGCAGCATCATTTAACCCCAACTTCAATAGAGTTCCTCGAATGTTCACCTTAGCAGGTTCGAGTTCTTCTCCTAGTGCAAGTGCTTTCAAATTATGAGCTATATTTGCTCCTTGTTGATAAGCGACTTGGGCTGTAGGCGGTAGGAAACTATCCTGAACTGCTGCACAATCACCACCTGCAAAAACTTCTGGAAAATCGAGAAATTGCATAGTGGAAGTGACTAGGGGACGGCTGTGATGATCTCGATGTTCTTGGGGAATTGGTAACTCTTGAATTAGGGGATGGATAGAAGTACCAGCAGTCCAGATTGTGGTATGTGTTGTCAGTGTCTTAATTTCACCATGACTTTTATATTCAACTGCATTTGGATGCACAGCAGTAGCTTCTGCTTCTGTAATAATTTCTATTGCTACGCTACGTTTTTGTAATTCTTTTTCAGCAATTGGACGCAAAGGATCGTTAATATCGCCATCAAGAATTTTTTGACCATGATTGAGTAGAATCACACGGATTTCCTCAGAGTTACCACCCAAAGCAGCATACCAATGTGGGAGAAAATCAGCTAAAGTTGCTGCCATTTCCACACCAGAAGCGCCACCACCAACTACAACTACTGTTAATAGTTGGCGGCGTTGTTTTATATCTTCAGTTTGGATGGCTTTTTGTAAACAGTCACGTAAATGTCTGTCAAGTGCGATCGCATCTGCTTGCGTCCAGAAAGGAAAAGCATTAATATTCGCACCTTCAATATGATGATAGCCAGTAACACTACCTAAAGCTAATACTAAGTTGCTGTAACTGTAGGAATTACCCGACGCTAATTTAACTTCCCGTTGATGTAAGTCTATCGTCTGTACAGTATCTTGCACAAAGATGACACCACTACCTTTAAGCAATTCCGAAAAACGCGGTACTACTTGAAAGCTATCCATTTCGTTATCGAAATATTCATATAGTAGCGGCTTAAAGCAAAAGCGCTCATTTCTATCAATCAAAATCACAGAACGAGGATAATGTTCATGTGCTAGGTGTAACGCTGTAAATAGTCCGGTAAAACCACCGCCGACAATCACAGTTTGATATATTGGGCTGTTCATAAAAAAGTAGTAGGGAGTGTAAATAAATAAAAGTTAGGAGAGAACCGTTGACTAAATTTATCTTGGAGGTGTTAATTATTGTGATGAAAATTTCATAAAATTACTCCTGATTTATAAATACTTTTATGCCTGCCAAAGATAGAGAAGTGAGAATAAAAATACCCAAACTATATCAACAAAATGCCAAAACAATGTGGTAGCACTTACACCGAAGTGACCTTGATCATAGTTGCCTTGCCGGAAAGAAAAAACAAGCATGGTTATTTGCAAAATCACACCACTGAGAACGTGCAGGCCATGAAAACCTGTTAATACATAAAATGTAGAACCAACTAATCCTGTGCTTAACCTAAAATCAAGCTTACTCCACTCAATTCCTTGACCGATTAAGAAATAAGTTCCCATACAAATCGTCATCAACCATAGCCAACGGAATTTATTTAGCTGATGATGCTTGAGAGCATTTTCGGCTGGTTGAATAACGAAGCTACTAGACAGCAATACCACCGTATTAATAATCACAAGAGTAGACAATTCTGGGCCCGAAACACCAGGTGGAAGCCAATTTCCTAAGTGCGTTAACCGCAAAGCAATATATGTAAAGATAAAGCTCAAAAAAACTATGCTTTCCGACAACAGGAACACGGTAAACCCGAAAATTGCTTTGCCATGATGGTCTTCAGCACGTCCGCCACGAACTGGTAGGAAACGCTTTAGCCAATTGGGTAGGTATCGCCACCATCGTTCTAAAGGGATAGGACTTTCATCTACATGAATTACGCCACGGTTCATAGACTAAATTCCTAGTACAAGATTCCACAAGTTAGTTACGAATTAATTCAAACTTTTACTTAAGGGACGGACTTCCAGATAGAAAAATATCCCAAATGTAGGGTGCGTCAGTGCGAGAAAACTTAGCTGTACCAAAAAATTATTCATACTGACGCACCCTACTAACCGTCAATTTGGAATAATTTATTTTTTGGTGTTCCCTAATTTTCAGACTGATGATAATCGGGAGGTTCGATGACTGAGTATTTGGGATCACCATAGTCATATGGAGGTCTTTTGACGACTGGAATCTCTTTAAAGTTATCTCGCGGTGGTGGTGAGGTAGTTGTCCATTCCAGTCCAGTAGCGAGCCAGGGATTATCAGTTGCCTTCTGTCCATAAAGCAATGAACCCACCATATTGGCAATAAAAGGTAGTACAGATACCCCCAGCAAGAATCCTCCTAGACTGGCGACGATATTCCATCCTTGATAGCGTGGGTCGTAAGAGGAAATTCGGCGCACCATTCCCTGTAAACCCAATGGGAGCATAGGGAAGAAAGTCAGGTTAGCACCAAGAAAAGTTAACCAAAAATGCACCTTACCCCAGCCTTCAGCGTACATCCGCCCGGTGATCTTCGGAAACCAAAAGTAGATGGCAGCAAAAATTGCCATTGTGATGGTATTAAAGACAATGTAGTGGAAGTGTCCCACTATAAAATAAGTATTGTGGACGTGGATATCAAACGGTACTGCTGCCAGCATCACCCCAGTCACACCTCCGAGCAAAAACATAGTTGCGCCTCCCATAGCGAACAGCATGGGTGTCTCTAGGTGCAGTTTGCTCTTCCAAATTGTGGCAGTCCAACCAAATGCTTTGACACCAGTAGGTACGGCAACCAACATCGATGTCACCATAAATAACATCCGCATCCAGCCAGGGGTAGCACTGGTGAACATATGATGTACCCAGACAAAGATGCTGACTACAGCAATGCCTAAAGAAGCAATAGCCAGTGACCGATAGCCAAACAAGGGGTTACGGGAAAAGGCAGGCAGAACCTCAGCAAAAATACCGAAGGCTGGTAGCGCCATGATATAAACTGCGGGGTGGGAATAGAACCAAAATAAATGCTGGTAGATAATCGGGTCGCCATTCTCTAAGGGTTTGAAGAATTGCGTTCCCAAACTGAGATCAAATAATAGTAATATCAATGCACCTGTTAAGGAAGGCAAATTCACCAGCTGCAACAACTGGGCGCTGAGAACTGACCAAACAAACACAGGCATTCGGAAAAATGTCATTCCTGGGGCGCGCATCCAAAAAATAGTAGTCACAAAGTTCACAGCCCCCATAATGGAAGAGATGCCAATCAGGACTAGACTGACAATCCAAATAAATTCACCGTTAATTGGTTGACCTGGAGGAATTTGCAGACTAATTGGCGGATAAGACCACCAGCCAGACTGCGCCGTCCCATTGGGCAGCAAGAAGCTAGATATTAATAAAATCCCGCTTGGTGGAATCATCCAGAAAGAGATGGCGTTGAGTAGGGGAAACGCCATATCCCGTGCGCCAATCATTAGCGGTACTAAGTAGTTAGAGATACCTGCATTGAACGGGATAATCCACAGAAAAATCATAATTGTCCCGTGCAAAGTAAATAAGCCGTTGTACAGAGGGCGATCAACTACATTTGATGCTGGCGTAATCAGTTCGGCACGGATGAGCATCGCCAATAGTCCGCCAATCAAGAAGAAAATGAAAGTCATCACCATGTACTGAACGCCGATCACCTTATGGTCGGTGCTAAAGCTGAGGTATTGTCGCCAGTTATTCTCAGGCTCATTTTGAGATGTTGCATCTAGAGAATCATGTGTCATTCATTACTTTCCTTTCGTTGGCGTTAGCCCTTTGGGCGGCTCCGAAACAGCAATCTGGTGCGACAGTGTACCAGCCACTCTTAAACAAAGTTTTTGGCGGTTGGCTATACTCAGCAACAGCCTGATTTTTGATACTCATTGATTCGTGTTTTGCTTGGGTAAGCCACTGGTTATATTGCTCAAGGGATTCAACGTGTACATTGGCATCCATCAAAGCAAAGTAAGTACCGCTAAATAAAGAATCTTTGAGCTTGTATTTGCCCATGCGAATGGGTGTAACCACAAGGTCAATGTTGCGTCCTGGGACAATATACTGCTGTAAGCGAAACTCAGGGACGTAAAAACTGTGGAGTACGTCCTTAGCGTGCATATTCAGGCGAGTACGAAGATTTACAGGCAGGTGCAATTCCTGACTAGTAACATTATTGGGATAGCGGAAAGACCAGTCCCACTGCTGGACAAAAACCTCAATAGTTTCATCAGCTGGTTTAGGGATATCGCTGATTGATGCGGCATAGACTGGTTCTTCTACAGGTGTATGCAAATGTACAACTTGTTGCAAACCTAAAACATCTAATTGCTGATATATATTGAAGCCCTGCCAAGCAACCCACAAAACTAGTAAGGTTGGAGTTGCCGTCCATAAAATTTCTAGTCTTATATCGCCTCTAGATGGGTGTCCCTCGCTGTAGTCATTTTTGGGTGCGCGGAAGAAAAGTACCGAGTACACCATCATGCCTACAAGCCCAAGAATAATAAATGCACCCATTGAAACTAAAAAGCTAAATAAATCATCAACCTTTTGCGCTTCTGCTGTGGCTTCCAGAGGCATCCAAGAATAAGCTACCTGCCCCATCCCATGACTAACAACGAGTAGCACTGCTATACAACCGACTATTAATAAATATTCTAAAAATCTCAGCATAAACTCAGAGTGCTTGTCGTTTATTTGGGTAGTAAGTTTGAGTTTGCGCCTTCTGGGAGTAACTTAGCAGCAGTAACATGAATGCCAAATTCTGATCCCATTTGCCCTCCTAAAGTTCCGTGAACAAACAAGATGCCCAGCATTGCGATACCTGCTAACAAGTAATTCCACTGCACTTGTCTGGAAGCATCTTTGCGCCAGTAGTAGCGTTGTAAACCTCTCCACACAGTCATGGCAACAATCAGCCCCAACAAAAGAACACCACCCAAACCATGCAAAAGCATTGTCCAAGAGGCGTTTAACCCCCAATCACTCTTTTGATTAATTGGTGGGTTTGCCAGTAGTAGCTCGAAAAAACCAAATGCGACTGTGAAAAAAGTCACAGCAGCTGCGCCTAGCAGGTTGTACCAACCAACATCAAAGAAGTTGGCACGAATAGCAGTCAGTCCCAAGAATTTAAAGATGGATCTTTCTAGAGGAAAAATAGCTCCTGCTATGTCAAACAAGATGGCAATAATAAATAAGCCTAATGTTAGATGCACCAGTATTGGGTGCATAGGGATTTCGTAGGGCAGTCCGTTAACACCTAATTTCAATCTTAATTGGTCAATGAGTTGGGAGTTCATGGCGATATCCTCTGGTTCATCGCTTCAACAACTGGCTCAACGTGCAATCCGTATACCCAAAACAGCTTGCTTCCCAAGTACACTTGCAAGAACACTAAACAAATCAAAAATGTTGCCACACCAAGGTAAGCAGATGGAACTTTGAGGGGGTGGCGATTGCGAATCACCCAACGCCAAGCTGTAATAGCGGCAACGATCGCCCCAAGTGACCAACCCATGATTGTATGAAAGTTAAGTGTGGACTGGACTGCTGGATAAACTTGTGCCAAGCCTGCTTCAAACTGCCCAAAAATGATCGCGACAAAAATGGCGATCGCCGCAACAAACATATTCCAAAAACCGACCTCAAACAAACGTGGATTGCGGGTAAAATAGCCGACCACATCGCAAAAGAATGAGAAAAACACCATTGCAATCACGAAATGCACAACAATTGGGTGTATGGGGTCGGGGTAGGGGAGATTTTGGCTATTAAGAAGCAGAGCGAACATCGCTTTCTCCTGGCTATCTCCAGACGCTGTAATATCAGTTAACTCTGAGCAGCTGGAAAAATTGCTCTCCACCAAACCACTCTTAGTAACTCTTATCTAACAAATGGAATCAAGAATACTATCGGAAGGGTGATTTAGAAGCAAAACTATTAATTCACTTTTTTTACTGCACTGATAAATATTAAAAAATAAATATAAATCTTCGGAAATCTATCTTCTATTGGAAAAAACTAGGTACCCTACGGGTACTCTGCGAGAACGCCTTTGGCGAACGCGGTAGCGTTCCGCAGGAAAGGCTGCGCCGACAAAACCGTACTTCGTCCCGCTACGCTTGAATTTTGTAGCTTTAGCTTCCCGCAGGGTATTTTAAATTGATTCATTTCTCAACTGGTTGGAGGCGCTCGCTACTGCAAACTTTTAAATTAATATCAGGATCAGAACAAGAATTATCAAAGTACTAGATAGCTAATAGATGATTTTTGAGTCTGAAAGTGCGATCGCCTCCAAGTTATTAGCAGAAGAAATTATTTGTATCAAAATCTGCCGCTTGTTGCTATCTGAGTCAGGCAAAATTATAGTTATTGCGGTGTTTTAACAGGTTTTAAATTCCTAGCTTTATAGAATGTTTCTAGGCTATTGCGATCGCCTACAAAACGCCAGTGCCAAGGTTCATAACTTACTCCTTGAGAATTGTCCTTGGGAAAAGACATCTCAAAGCCAAAGCGAGCTGCATTAGCCTCTAACCATTTAAAAGCTCTGGTATTTTCAAAAATAGCTTGTAAATTGGTTGTGGGTGCTGCACCGTCCCCAATATCCACAGCGTAACCTGTGTGGTGTTCACTATGACCAGGAGGAGCGCTGAGAGCTGCTCTTTGGGCTGGGGTTTGATTACGTTGAGCGCCGATAGCAAAAAATAATTGCTCTTGCTCTTTTACAGAACGAAAACCCGAAATAGGCAATAGAATTACACCCGCACTCCGCGCTGCCTGTGCCATTTCTTGGAACCGTTGAGCAGCAGTTCTACGCATTCGGATGCGTCCATCCCTGCTGATTGGCACTAATTCTGACTCTGGAGCCTCTGGGTAAGCCAAATGACCTAATACAGCTTGCAGATCAGCCGGGTTGCTGGCTGTAGGTATTGGTGTAGCATCAGCAATAGCTGGCGAAGGCTGAGACTCAGTAGTTTTTCTAGGCGTGGTGATAAAAAAAACAAAACCACTAACAATCGCCAGTATCACAAACGCGCCTACTGCACCCATCACGAAAATCAGGCGTTGTAAGCGTTGTTTAGGTGTGATACCAGGAGTGTCGCGTAAGGCTACTGGGATATCATCACTAAGTTCATCAAATGGGTCGTGTGGCTCTCCAGAAAACCCAGCTTTATTCACAGGTCAACTCCTGGCTTTGTGGAACTCTCATAAAAATTGTAGACTTGATAAGAATAAGCTTATTGGGTAGCATTTTACATCTATAATTCTTAGGCGCAACATTGATAAATCTCCTAGAACTATACGTCAAACTTGTCAGCTTAGTCTTAGTAGGTTTTATTCTGGGACGCAAGCTACCTAGTACAGTTCCTACCCGTCTGGGTCAGTTTCTTTTCTGGGTGGGAGTACCGATAAGTATAGTATCTTTTCTCCGACAAACTGACTTATCAGGACAAATCTGGATTGCTCCGGCGATCGCATACTTGGCTATTCTACTAGGTGCGTTCTTCGCTTGGCTAGCAATCAAAGGACAGACATACTTCAGTAATACAACACCGGAAAAACCTACCCAGGGAAGCTTGTTACTAGCAGCCATGATAGGTAACACAGGTTACTTAGGCTTTCCCATTACCTTAGCAATGGTAGGTAAAGAATACTTTGCTTGGGCATTATTTTACGATTTACTGGGGTCTTTTCCTGGTGCTTATGCCTTGGGCGTAGCATTAGGCGCTCATTTCGGTACTAACTTACACAATCACAACCAATTTACGCAAGTAACAAGAGCTATTATTATTAATCCGGCTCTATGGAGTTTCGGATTTGGCTTACTATTTCGCCAAATAGCCATTCCTGAAATTTTGGAATATGGCTTAGATAAATTTGCCTGGAGTATGGTGGCTTTATCTCTAGTATTAATTGGAATGCGCTTAAGCAAACTAAATTCCTTAGCTAACCTACCGCAGGTAGGTATCAGCTTAGGAATCAAAATGCTGATAGTTCCCCTAATTTTAGGCTACACCTTACCGCTTTTTGGATTAACCGGGCCAGCCGCCAAAGTGATTATCCTGCAAACGGCCATGCCCCCAGCCTTTGCCTGTCTAGTAATCGCCGAAACTTTCAATTTAGACCACAACCTCGCAGTCACCACAATAGCCGTGGGAGCTATGTTACTACTCCTAACGCTCCCCATGTGGCTATGGTTGTTTTGAATTGGTTCAGTTGTCAGTTGCCAATGCTTTTCCTCTACCCCTTCTCATCTTCCCCATCAACAATACTGACCCACCCTAGCCGCCAAATCTGCGGGATTGATATGCTCATAATGTTCAAAGGGCTGATGAATCCAAGGATTGTCAGGTAAGTAATCGACGTAGTAATTAGGTGCTATTGCTGAACAAGCTTTATACCAAACTACAGCTGTGCGGATTTCCTCAATCGGGGAATCACTATATTGTTTTAGCCAAGGGATGGTTTCTTGGAGCGTGATTCCAGAGTCTACTAAGTCATCGATTAGGAGAATGTGTGAGCCTAAACTTTCGGTTGTCATTGTCAGATGACGAGAAACAGTTAAATAACCTCTTTCTTGCTTACCTGCGCCACTATAAGAAGATGTAGCTAAAATTGCTAGGGGTTTGTGATAGATACGGGAAATGATATCTCCCACTCGTAGTCCACCCCTGGCTAAACAGACAATCTGATTGAATTCCCAGCCAGATTGATAAATATGAGCAGCCAGTTGCTCAATTTTATAGTGATACTCTGACCAAGAAACGTAAAGGTCTGGCATAAGGTAAGTAGGTTTTAGGTGATACTAAAGGCGATCGCAATATTTTAATATGAGCGCAAGCCATTATGAAAAATAGTCAAAAATTAGATTTGAAAACCAAGCTGGCTTACGGTGCCGGTGATTTAGGCCCAGCAATTACCGCTAATATTTCTATATTCTTTCTATTAATTTTTTTTACCAACGTTGCTGGTATTCCGGCTGGTTTGGCGGGCAGTGTTTTAATGATTGGTAAAATCTGGGACGCTGTTAACGATCCTTTTGTGGGGGTATTGACGGATAAAACTAAGTCTCGGCGCTGGGGTCGTCGTTTGCCCTGGATGCTTTATGGGGCAATTCCCTTTGGAATTTTCTTTTTCTTACAGTGGATTGTACCGCGATTTAGTAGCGACCAGGGTAGTAATGTCTGGGCGTTGTTTTGGTATTACGTAGTGATTGGGTTGATTTCCCAGGTGTTTTACACCGTTGTAAATCTGCCTTATACAGCCCTGACTCCAGAACTTACCCAAGATTATGACGAACGCACTAGCCTCAATAGTTTTCGCTTCGCCTTTTCTATTGGTGGCAGCATTTTATCTTTAATTTTATCTAAAGTTGTTTTGTCGTTGATTAGCGATCGCCAACAACAGTATATAGTTTTAGCGGCAATTTGCACCGTCATCTCGGTTATATCATTATATTGGTGCGTGTTTGGGGTGCGCGATCGCGTATTGGCATTTGAAGCAAAACGTATTCAAATTGAGGACTCTGACTCTATTCCCTTTTTTGAGCAATTAAAAATTGTTTTCAGCAATCGCCCTTTTCTATTTGTGATTGGCATATATTTGTTTTCTTGGTTAGGAGTACAAATCACAGCCAGCATTATTCCCTACTTTGTGATCAATTGTATGTCTTTGCCTGAATCAGATATACCCACAACGATGATTGCAGTGCAAGGGACTGCTTTATTGATGTTATTTGTCTGGACAGCTTTAAGTAAAAAAATTGGGAAAAAACTTGTTTATTTCTTGGGAATGAGTCTGTGGATTATTGCAGCTGCTGGACTCTTTTTCTTACAACCCGGTCAAATCAGTTTAATGTATGTCATGGCTATCATGGCGGGTGTGGGTGTATCCACAGCTTACTTAGTCCCCTGGTCAATGATTCCCGATGTCATTGAATTGGACGAACTGCAAACTGGACAACGGCGAGAAGGGATTTTTTACGGCTTCATGGTTTTATTGCAGAAATTTGGTTTAGCGTTCGGCTTATTTCTGGTGGGTAACGCCTTGCAAGCATCTGGTTTTAAAGAAGCTGTTGCTGGACAAACTACTCTACCAATACAACCAGAATCGGCTCTTTTCGCTATCCGTATTGCCGTTGGGCCTTTACCCACCATCTGTTTAATTTTTGGCTTAGTCTTAACCTATTTCTACCCCATTACCCGTGAAATGCACGCGGAAATTCTGCTAAAACTCCAAGAACGTCAAAAGCAAAGAGAAACACATCCAGAGTGATAAGTATAGGACTTACCCATGAAAACGAAAGATCAAGGGTTTGGAGAAGGGTATAGGGGTTTAGGGGTTTAGGGGTATATAAGTAATTATTTTATTCCCATTACCCATTATCCATTCCCGATGATTTTTATAATCAATACAACCTTTTGAACATCTATTGAGCATAATAAAAATAGTACGTGGGGACTGACGAAATATGCTCAAAACCAGCAAATCAGCCATTGTGAAAAATTCTTGAGTGTCGAACATGAATTAGAGATTAAAAGCCTTGGTATACCGTTCTTCTGGGGTTCACTGCATAAATCCTGACTGTCAACGTCCCTACCCCCAGCCCTGGGGTAACAAATTTTGTAACAGCTGTGGCGCGGTGCTACAGTTGTTAGATCGTTATGTGCCACTACAGACCTTGGGTGCGGGGGGTTTTGCACAAATTTATACCGTTTGGGATGAAAAGACCCAAACGGAAAAAGTGCTAAAGGTGTTGATAGAAGATTCCCCAAAGGCGTTGGAATTATTTACGCAAGAGGCAGAAGTTTTAGTCAGGTTACGCCATCCTGGTGTCCCCAAAGTTGAGGCTGATGGTCATTTTCAAGTTAATTTATCCAATCCCAAGCCGCGCCAACTACCTTGTTTGGTAATGGAAAAAATTAACGGGCCGACTTTGGAGGAAATGTTGAACAAATATCCCCAGGGATGCCCAGAAAATTTGGTATTAAACTGGTTAACTCAAGGGATCAAGATTTTACAAGAATTACATAAGCATCAAATCATACATCGTGATATCAAACCTTCTAATTTGATGTTACGTACTCCCTCGCCCAGTGTCATCTCTCAAGGGGGAACAGGATGGGAACAATTAGTTTTAATTGATTTCGGTGGGGCAAAACAATTTAATACAGGAAGACAGCGCCAAGAATCTAGTTCCACAAGGTTATTTTCTTCGGGTTACAGTCCACCAGAACAAGTGACGGGTGGGCATATCGGGCCGAGTGTTGATTTTTATGCCCTCGGTCGTACGATGATTGAATTACTCACAGGTAAGTATCCACCAGAGTTGGAAGATCCCCAGACGGGGGTTTTGCATTGGCGTAATAGAGTTACTATCAGACCTGAGTTGGCAGATTTACTAGATGAGATGGTGCATGAGGATGTGCGATCGCGCCCGGCGAATGCTGCTATGATTCAAAAGCGGTTAACAAAAATTAACCAGCCCGCTTCAGGACAGAACAATTTTCAACAGTGGTTAACACAGCTTGCCAATCAACTAGCACTATTAAATCAATCTACAGAGCAAGTTTTCAGCAACTTGGGACAAACCTTAGGCAAAATCCTGCGGTGGATTGCACAGACAATAGTGAAAATCATCACAGCTTGTTTTTCCACCATTTGGGCAATGTTGTTAACTGGTCTTGGTGCGAGTGTAGGAACGATCGCTGGATTTATTTTGGCATATCGCACAAACTTAGGCGATCGCTTAATAGAATTTATTGCCAGTCAATTACCCGAATTAATACCTAACCCTGAATCAGGATTTGGTGCAGAAATCATCGTATTTGCGGCCGCAGGCTTAGGTACAGCCTGGGGACTGACAGCATCCGGATGTTTTGCCCAAAGACGGCGGTTTTTAGTCGCCTCATTCATGGGGATAATCAGCTACGCCTTTGGCTGGTTATTGTGGCAAATCATCACATCAACCGCAGATAGCGGTGAAGGTTTAGTAGGCGCAACCTCCATAGCCGTATTTTTACTAGCTCTAAGTATGAGTTTCCGTAGCCATCACATAGTTTATGCCATGATTGGCTCATTTGGAACAGCGATCGTTGTGGCAATTTTGATAGTTTTAGGTTTTCCCACTACCGTTTTACAATTTTCTAATCGTCACCTCTGGTCAGAATTATCCTTACCTATCATCTTCTTTAGCTCTATCGGTATTTTGATGAGCTTTTGGTTAGGCGTAAGCTACTACCTCATTGTGCCAGGATTGCGGTTTTTGGGTTGGCGTTGATTGTTAGGGGTTTAGAGGTTTAGGGGTGTAGGGGGAAATTTGACAACCGAAAATTGTACAGATGCGATTAATCGCGTCTCTAACAAACACAAATTAAGACCCCCTGACTGGTTATTTATATCTAGTCAGGGGGCTAATATAGGTGATAGACTATAATTGGTTCTGTATAGTTACTTACGACTCGATTCTAGAACCTTAATACATATTTGACTACTGTAATTCCTCCTATTAATAGTATTTTCATAGGTTCTTCATCGCCACTTCATTCTCGTTGATTTACCTAGACAAACACATAAATAAGGTAAGGCAGTCAGCTAAATCCTAAATTGTCATCCCCAACAACACCTAATACTAACTATTTCTCCCCAATCCCCAATCCAAGGCAAAAGTCAAAAGTCAAAAGTCAAAAGAAAAAATCTTTTACCTTTTTACTTTTTCGTCCCCAGTCCCCAGTCCCCAGTCCCCAGTCCCCAATCCCCAATCCCCAATCCCCAATCCCCTAACTTATGTTGCAATCCAGAACAGAAGTAACGCTCCTGGCCGTAGACTGACATCTAGATTGCATTCTCAAATAGAATATGTCACTTACTTCCATTCCCTCGCTACGTGAGCAACAACATCCCCTCATTCGCCAACTAGCTGACTGTATTGAAGAAGTTTGGCATCAGCACTTGGATTTGTCGCCTTACCATTTGCCTGCTGAGTTGGGGTATGTGGAAGGGAGACTAGAGGGTGAGAAACTGACGATTGAAAACCGTTGCTATCAAACACCCCAGTTTCGGAAGATGCACTTGGAATTAGCCAAGGTAGGAAATATGCTCGACATCCTGCACTGTGTGATGTTTCCCCGTCCAGAGTATGACCTACCGATGTTTGGCTGTGACTTGGTTGGGGGTAGGGGTCAAATTAGTGCAGCGATCGCTGACCTTTCTCCTGTACACTTAGACCGCACCCTACCTGCATCCTATAATTCGGCGCTGACAAATCTCGACACACTAAATTTCTCTCAACCCAGAGAATTGCCAGAATGGGGAAATATCTTCTCTGATTTCTGCATTTTTGTGCGTCCGAGTTCGCCAGAAGAAGAGGCGATGTTTTTAGGACGAGTGCGGGAGTTTTTGCAAGTTCATTGTCAAGGTGCGATCGCCGCTAGTCCTGTTTCAGCAGAACAAAAACAGCACATTTTGGCTGGACAACACAATTACTGTAGCAAACAGCAACAAAACGATAAAACTCGCCGGGTGCTAGAAAAAGCTTTTGGTACAGATTGGGCAGAAAATTACATGACCACAGTGTTGTTTGACCTCCCAGAATAACCTGACAAGTCATAGATCACCGACTTTTTTGAAACAGTCGGTGATCTGAACACCTGCAAAACTCTTCCGGTCAGCGATCGCCCCTCATTTGTACAGTCTGTTACCTTTACCTGAAACAGATGAATGTAGAATTTACAAAATAAGTATTTGAGGGAGTAAATAACAAAGTTTAGATAATAAAATACGTAGGTACAATTCTAGCCACAGACTATTAGGAATCACTAATTAGAAATTACGAATTAGTCTTGGAGAAATGTTATGTTATCGCACAAAATTTAACTGCATAAATCAGTTTTTGTGAAACTTTTGATAGAACCTCTTCAAAAAAACAAATAAAGTCATCTAAGTTGCAGAAAATCTTTAAAAGATTTGCCATAATGAAATCTATCTGCATACTCAGACTGACTAAATTCAGGAGTTATACCAATTCAAAATTAAGAAATCTGGATTTGGCAAGGGTTTCTAGGTTTAGATATGTTTCAAGATTTTGGTGAATTGGTATTCCCTACGGTGGGCGGAATGCCATTTCTATTTAGAAAAGCTACTGAGATAAATATTTATCAGGTATTCAAATTTAGTTAATACTTAACGTCAAGCCGATGTCGTTTTTCTTGAGAAACTATTACATTGTGGTGGAAAAATCTTTAATCGGCAAAGACTACAAAGTTTAACAGAAAAACTTTTATTTGCTTCTACCTCCTAACTTATTGTGATACCAATTCCCCAAAATTCAATAACATATTCAAATTGATAAACTCTGATAGATATCTAGAATTTTGAATTTTGAATTTTGCGAAAAGTTCTGTAGGCGGGTTTCCCGCCGTAGGAAACTTTTCAAGACGAATTTTGAATTGGTATTACTTTCATCAGCAAAATTCAGATAAACGGACAAAAAACCATGTCAAGGGTGACGGAAGAACGTAGGTCAAGAGAGCAGCCACTTGATCTAGAACAACCTAAGATTTGGTGGGGTCTTGCTGTAGCCCTACCAGTAGCCGTGGCTGCGGGGTTACTAGCTACAGCTAAATTTGAGCAATTAAAAAGGCTAGGCCCATCCGTACCTGTTAAACCAGTCGTTACAAGTGTTAGTGCTGTGGGACGTTTAGAACCGCAAGGGGAAGTAATTAAACTTTCGGCTCCCGTGGGAGGAATGCAATCCGCATCACGAGTTAAACAACTTTTTGTAAAAGAGGGAGAACGTGTTAGGAAGGGTCAAATCATAGCAATTTTGGATAATCACGATACCCAACTAGCGGCCGTGGAAGAAGCGAAAGCCAAATTACTGGAATCTCGCGCTAACTTGGCTCAAGTCCGGGTTGGTTCCCCCAGGGATATCCAAGCGCAAACCGCCGTAATTGCTCGCTTACAGGCGCAGTTAGTTGGTGAAAGGGATGCTCAACAAGCAACTATTACGCGTATCGCATCCCAATTGAGTGCGGAAAAAGTAGCGCAACAAGCATTAGTTAACCGCTTAGAAGCAGAACTCTTAGGACAGCAAGACAGTTTAAGAGCCACTCTGAACCGCATTAGAGCCGAGCAACGTAACGCTCAAGTGGATGCGGGGCGCTACGATTTTCTCTACCGGGAAGGTGCTATTTCCCAGCAAGAGCGAGATAGAAGGCGATTAACGGCGACTACTGCTAATCAACAGGTAATTGAAAGTCAAGCCACCTTGAGACAGGCGCTAGCCACTCTCAGACAGCAAGTTGCTGAGGCTAGAGCTAATCAGATGAAAACTCTAGCCAGTTTGCAACAGCAACTCATCGAAGCGAGAGTTACCCGTGACAAAACCGTAGCGACATTACAAAGACAAATTGACGAAGAAAAAGCCAGGCTGAAAAGATTGGTGGAAGTTAGTCCTACTGATGTGCAGATGGCTCAAGCTCAAGTTAGTAATGCGATCGCCAACGTCAGAAAAGCCGAAGCCGAATTAAAATTAAGCTACATTCAAGCACCCTCGGCGGGAGAAATCTTAAAAATTTATAGCAAGTCGGGAGAAGCCATCACCGCCGACGGTATCGCCGAAATGGGAGAAACCGAGCAAATGATGATTATTGCTGAGGTTCCTGAAGACAGTATTGGTCGGGTACGCATAGGCCAAAATGTCACAGCCAGCAGCGATAACGGAGCCTTTAGCGGGGAAATCAGAGGAACAGTCACCGAAATTGGCAGAAAAATTGGCAAAAAAGATGTCTTAAATACAGATCCAGCAGCTGATGTTGATGCCAGAGTTGTTGAAGTCAAAATTGCCTTATCACCGGAAGACAGCCAAAAAGTCTCTGGTTTAACCTACGCCAAGGTAGTGGTTGACATTAATAAATAATCAATTTTCCGTTGATGAGAAAATCCACATAATTACGGAAATGAATCGTAAAAGAATCCCTCTATCTTGGTTACAATTAACGCGAGAAAAAACTCGCCTAGCCGTTGCTCTTGCGGGAATTGCCTTTGCTGATATTCTCATGTTTATGCAAATCGGTTTCCGCGATGCTCTTTACTATAGTAACGTTCGCTTACATACAAGTTTGCAAGGCGATATTGTTTTAATTAATAAACAATCCAACGCCGTATTAGCAATGAAACCCTTCTCACAACGGCGCTTGTATAAGTCTTTAGAGCTACCATCAGTCCAATCAGTACATCCTATTTATTTAGATTACTCAATTTGGAAAAATCCCTACACTGGTCTAACTCGTAGTATTTTGGTTTTTGGAATTAATCCAGAAACTAATATATTGAACTTGGCAGGAGTTCAGGAGAATTTAGATAAGCTTAAACTACCTGATGCTGTTTTATTCGACCGTTCTTCTAGACCAGAATATGGACCGATCGCCAAGAATTTTGAGCAAGGCCAGAGTATTTCGGCTGAAGTGCGCCGTAGACGCATAAATGTTGTTGGTCTTTTTACCTTGGGTGCATCTTTTGGCGCAGATGGTAATTTAGTTACTAGCGATGTTAACTTTTTGCGGCTATTTCCTCTCCGTCGGCAAGGCTTAATTGATATTGGCTTAGTTAGATTAAAACCAGGGGTAAATCCGAATACTGCTGTTCAAGAATTACGGAGTTATTTACCTGACGATATCAACGTATTAACTAAACAAGAATTTATTGATTTTGAGCGTAATTATTGGGCAAGTAGTACAGCTATTGGTTTTATTTTTACCTTAGGAACAATCATGGGTTTTATTGTTGGTACGGTAATTGTTTATCAAATTCTCTATACAGAAGTTGCTGATCATTTATCTGAATACGCTACTTTAAAAGCAATAGGATATACCCAAAAATATCTATTAGGTGTAATTTTACAAGAAGCATTACTATTAGCTTGCTTGGGTTATTTACCTGGGTGGGTTTTTGCTATGGTTCTATATCAAACTGCTAGACAAGCTACATTGTTGCCTGTATTCATGAGCTATGATCGCGCTATTACAGTGCTGATTCTCACCATGATTATGTGTTTTGTTTCCGGCTCAATTGCTGTACGTAAACTACGTTCCGCCGACCCAGCAGATATTTTCTAGAAGTATAAATTAAAAATTAATCATGAAAAATATTTCAATACCAAATTTTATAACTCCAGTACTAAAAAATTTATATTATAATTTTGAATTTTGAATTTTAAATTATAAATTAGCCAACCCAAATATCATGAGACAAGAAGCTGTAATTGCCATTAAAAGCCTCAATCATTACTATGGTAAAGGCGCTCTCAAAAGGCAGATTTTATTTGATATAAACCTAGAGATTTACCCTGGGGAAATTGTGATTATGACCGGGCCATCAGGTTCAGGTAAAACTACATTACTAAGCTTGATTGGTGGTTTGCGGTCGGTACAAGAAGGAAATCTGCAATTTTTAGGTGTTGAGTTGTCAGGTG
Source organism: Trichormus variabilis 0441 (assembly GCF_009856605.1). Taxonomy (NCBI): domain Bacteria; kingdom Bacillati; phylum Cyanobacteriota; class Cyanophyceae; order Nostocales; family Nostocaceae; genus Trichormus; species Trichormus variabilis. The sequence continues at coordinate 5,782,725 of NZ_CP047242.1, forward strand.
CTAGCCAGAATAAACTGGTGCAGATTCGCCGTAGTATTGGTTATATATTTCAGGCTCATAACTTGCTGGGGTTTTTAACTGCAAGGCAAAATGTGCAGATGGCGGTGGAATTGAACGAGCATATTTCCCAAGAAGAAGCGATCGCCAAAGCAGAAGCTATGCTGAAAGCCGTAGGTCTAGAAAACCGCGTTGATTACTACCCAGACAATCTTTCTGGGGGACAAAAACAAAGAGTAGCGATCGCCCGCGCCCTAGTGAATAATCCGCCCTTGGTACTAGCAGACGAACCAACCGCCGCCCTAGATAAACAATCGGGACGGGATGTCGTGGAAATTATGCAGCGTCTCGCTAAAGACCAAGGTACTTCCATTTTGTTAGTGACCCACGATAACCGCATTCTCGACATCGCCGATCGTATCGTCGAAATGGAAGATGGTATATTAGCTCGTGATTCCCAAACAGCGATCGTCAGTTATGATTCCGGCGCTTGGAGTGAAACCCCTTAAGTTATCAATTTTGCATTCATTTAACGCCAGGCTGCTTCTGTGGTGTGGAGGCGTTTGCTTGACGGCTGGTACGGAAAGTTACATTTACACCATCATTCGATTGCTCTAACACTAATAAGGGCGTTGGTTTAGCCTTTTGATCCCAGTGCATATGAGCAATCCGACCTTGAATAGTTGGTTGCCATGTATCTTCATCATCCATTGGACTGAGATAAGTTTCAATACAGTCGATAATTTGGCTAATAGTCGTAGAAGTTGCCTGTGTTGGTAACTTCATTAAGCGAATTTGGATGCGAAATAGTACTCGTTTGGCTGTGTTTGGGGGAGTACCAGTTTCATATTCCACATCAAAGGTTTCATCAACTTGTCGTCCAGTGGTGTTGGCAATACCCACAGTCCCTTGTTGCGATTGATTGGGACGCAAAGCTTGAGATATTTTATCTTTAATTCTAATTTTTACTTGATTGAGAATGGCAAAATGGAATACCTCTTCTGACATCCGCATCCGTAGATAATCGAGGTTAAAGTCCCGCGAGTTCACCAAGTCGGGATTGGTTTCCATTTTACGAATCGTTTCGAGAGCCAGTTTAAATTTTTTCTCTAGTTCTTTAGCACGAAATTTTTCAAACTTCAGTTTTTTCTCCAGTTGCTTCATCTGGAGCCTACCATAAACCACTAAAGCAATCACCGCTAAAAGTAATCCTCCAGAGGTAGCCAGCAAAACAGGTGACATTTGAGTCTCGGCTGCTGGTTTTGGGCGGATTTCTTTTTGTGTTTTTTTCGGTGGGGTTTGGGCGAGGAATATTGAAGTTCGCATAGTGAGTAAACAGAAAAGTTTGACTACCTAGTGTTAGGATGCCCAAATTTATGTTTGTACATTGCTGTATTATTGGTATTTTTTACAGCTTCTCTCAAACCGCATATGTACATAAATCCCCATGTTGGTGCTGGGCATTCTCCAAATCTGCAAAGAATTTCCCAAAATACTGTGGCTGAATTGAGCCATGTCCGCCTCATTGCCACAGATATGGATGGTACTCTGACTCAGCAAGGAAGATTTTCTGCGGCTTTGTTGCAAACCCTAGAAGATTTAAAGGCTGGGGGGTTGACGGTATTGATTGTTACCGGACGTTCAGCCGGTTGGATGAGTGGAATTAGTAGCTTAATGCCAGTTGCGGGGGCAATAGGGGAAAATGGGGGTTTGTTCTATCCTGCGGAAAGTGAGCATCCCTTACTATTAACACCCATTGCCGATGTAACTGAACATAGACAGAACTTAGCTTTGGTTTTTCAAGAATTAAAACTGAAATTTCCCCAAATTGAAGAATCAGGGGATAATCGCTTTCGCGTTACCGATTGGACATTTGATGTAGCTGGCTTGACTTTAGAGGAACTAAAAATTATAGCCAATCTCTGTCAAGATATGGGTTGGGGATTTACTTACAGCAACGTCCAGTGTCATATCAAACCACAAGGACAAGAAAAAGCGATCGCCTTATTACAAGTTTTACAAAAATATTTTCCCGATTATTCCCCGACTCAGGTTGTAACTGTTGGTGATAGCCCTAACGATGAAAGTTTATTTAATCAGCGTTATTTCCCCCTTTCTGTCGGTGTGGCGAATGTGTTGAAATATGCAGACCAGTTGCAGCATCAACCCAGTTACGTCACCACTGCGGCTGAGGGGGAAGGATTTTGTGAGTTATCTAGTTATATTTTGAGGAAGGGCAACTAAGGATTACCAATTACCAAATTATGCAAGACTCAGCATTTACCATTTTTATAGCTTTCGGCTGTATTTGGATACTCATAGGCGCAGTTGGTCTAATTGCTGTTGTGAAGTCGGAAGGTCAAAAACTTCGCTTTGATAAATGGGGACTGATAGTGTTAATCCCGATTATTGTGCCGATAGTGGTAGTTCTTCTGTATCAGGTGCTAAGACCGTTGTTTCGGTGAAGATGAGCAATTGTTCTTGAGCAAGGGATGATACTTGTTCGAGAGATAACCCGCTAGTTTGGGCAATTTTGCAACCATGAGGGTACAGCACTATCCTTGCTACCATTACGCCCTCATACCCTTCCCCAGCAAAAAGTCTCATACCGTCAATCCCATAAATATTGGGAAATATCTACTTAAAACAGTACGATTGTTCTACTATAACCATAGTAAAAATAGTATTATTAAAAACTGTTTCACGCTGCCTCACTTTATCACCCTGTCGATATGTCAGATAATAAGCTAGCCGCATCCCTGAATGGACATCTTCCCTACGCCAATCACAACAGCCAGAATACCATTAGAATTCGGGGTGCGCGACAGCATAATCTGAAGAATATTGACTTGGAATTGCCACGCGATCGCCTAATCGTGTTTACTGGCGTATCAGGTTCGGGTAAGTCTTCTTTGGCGTTTGATACCATCTTCGCCGAAGGTCAACGGCGCTATGTGGAATCTCTCAGCGCCTACGCCAGACAATTTTTAGGACAATTAGATAAACCGGATGTGGAAGCCATCGAAGGTTTAAGCCCAGCGATTTCCATTGACCAAAAATCTACATCTCACAACCCCCGTTCTACTGTGGGGACGGTAACAGAAATTTACGACTATTTGCGACTGTTGTTTGGTCGCGCTGGTGAACCCCATTGTCCCATCTGCGATCGCTGTATTGCACCCCAAACCATTGATGAGATGGTTGATAGGATTATGGAACTACCAGACAGGACTCGCTTCCAAATTCTCGCGCCTGTTGTTAGGGGTAAGAAAGGAACTCACCGCAAATTATTATCTAGTTTGGCTTCCCAAGGCTTTGTTCGGGTGCGGGTTGATGGCGAAGTCCGCGAACTTTCCGACTCGATTGAATTAGATAAAAATATTACTCATACCATTGAGGTTGTCATTGACCGACTGGTAAAAAAAGACGGTATTCAAGAACGTTTAGTAGATTCTTTGTCTACGTGTCTCAAACAAGCTGGTGGTATTGCTAACATATTAATCAGTAATTCATCAACAACGGACAACGGACAAGAGACAACTGACGATGAAGAATTAGTATTTTCGGAAAACTTTGCTTGTCCTGAACATGGCGCAGTTATGGAGGAGTTATCACCGCGTTTGTTCTCCTTTAACTCCCCCTATGGTGCTTGTCCCAACTGTCACGGTCTTGGCACTTTACGCAGATTTTCACCAGAGTTAGTCGTACCTGACCCTGAGGCTCCAGTATATGCAGCGATCGCTCCTTGGTCAGAAAAAGAAAATTCCTATTACCTGGAACTACTATATAGCTTGGGACAAACTCATAATTTTGAGTTGCAAATAAATTGGCATAAACTCACCCCAGAACAACAGCAAATTATTTTGTATGGGGAGAAACAGGAAGGTAAAGATAATCCTAAGACACCAAGTTTTAAAGGTGTATTGCCAATTTTACAACGCCAATATGAAGGCGGTTCCGAATTAATTAAGCAGAAATTAGAGCAGTATTTAATTGACCAACCATGTGAAGTTTGTCACGGCAAACGGTTAAAACCAGAAGCCTTGGCGGTGAAGTTGGGACAATATAATATCTTAGATTTAACTGGAGTTTCGATTCGGGATTGCCGAGAGAGAACAGAACAATTAAAATTAAGCGATCGGCAGATGCAAATTGCTGATTTAGTCTTGCGAGAAGTTAAAGCTAGATTACAATTTTTGTTAGATGTCGGCTTAGATTACCTCACCCTAGACCGTGCCGCCATGACCCTCTCTGGAGGGGAAGCCCAACGCATTCGCCTCGCTACACAAATTGGCTCTGGCTTAACAGGTGTTCTCTATGTTTTAGATGAACCAAGCATTGGTTTACACCAAAGAGATAACGCAAGATTACTCAAAACTTTAACTAAATTAAGGGATTTAGGTAATACCTTAATTGTAGTCGAACACGACGAAGAAACAATCCGCGCTGCGGACTATCTAGTTGATATTGGGCCAGGTGCGGGTATCCACGGCGGTAATATTATTTCTCAAGGCGATTTGCAAGCTTTATTAACAGCAGAAGAGTCTCTTACTGGTGCATATTTATCAGGACGTAAGGTCATTAATACACCAGGAGAACGCCGTGAAGGAAATGGTCGGAGTTTAACCATTAAAAATGCCCATCGCAATAATTTAAGAAATATTGATGTAGAAATTCCTTTAGGTAAATTAGTTGCTGTCACGGGAGTATCTGGTTCTGGTAAATCGACATTAATTAACGAATTACTTTACCCATCACTACAACATCATCTAACTAAAAAAGTTCCTTTACCTAAAGAGTTAGAAAAAATTCAGGGGTTGAGTGCAGTAGATAAAGCGATCGTCATCGACCAATCACCCATCGGACGCACACCACGTTCTAACCCCGCAACTTACACAGGAGTTTTTGACGTAATTCGGGACGTATTTTCACAAACAGTAGAAGCAAAAGCCAGAGGTTACAAACCCGGACAATTTTCTTTCAACGTTAAAGGTGGACGTTGTGAAGCCTGTAGCGGACAGGGTGTAAATGTCATTGAGATGAACTTTCTTCCTGATGTTTATGTGCAGTGTGAAATTTGCAAAGGTGCAAGATACAACCGCGAAACGTTGCAAGTGAAATATAAAGATAAATCTATTTCCGATGTTCTCAACATGACTGTTGAGGAGAGTTTAGATTTCTTCCAAAACATCCCCAAAGCTGCTACAAGATTGCAAACTTTAGTTGATGTTGGATTAGGCTATGTTCAACTAGGACAGCCTGCAACTACCTTATCTGGTGGTGAAGCGCAAAGAGTCAAATTAGCCACAGAATTATCTCGCCGCGCTACAGGTAAGACCCTGTATTTAATCGATGAACCCACCACCGGCTTATCTTTTTATGATGTCCACAAATTACTAGATGTGTTGCAAAGATTGGTCGATAAAGGTAATTCGATTTTGGTAATTGAACACAACTTAGATGTAATTCGTTGTGCTGATTGGGTCATTGATTTAGGGCCAGAAGGTGGCGACAAGGGGGGAGAAGTGATTGCTGTCGGGACACCAGAGGAAGTTGCTAAAAATACCAGTTCTTATACTGGGCAATATTTGCAGCAGGTATTGCAACAATATCCTGCATTAAAAGATTAATGATGCAGTAATGACAATATAGTGATTTTAGAGCTTATAACACTAAGAAAAATAAAAATTTATCGTAATATTAGAGGTTGTTTGAAAAGTGATTTGCTGTGATTTTAGATACTTATTGATCCCCCCTAGCCACCCTTAAAAAGGGGAAATAGAATCAAAGCCCCTCTTTTTAAGGGGGATTTAGGGGGAAATTAAACATTTTGCTGCCCACAATAAGACTTTTCAAACATTTTCTTAAAGCTAACGTTTTGTAAAACTAAAATAAATCATCCTTGACATTCCATTTTGCTAATCTTATAACTGGATTACAAAAATGGAATAAAGTTATGGAATCAGAGAATCAAGAATATCAAAATGAAGCAGACCTCCTAAGTAAGCAAGAAGAATGGTGTGATGAAGAATTTCAAGAAGAAGATTCATTCGATATAAAAGAATATGATATAACAACGTCACCCAATGACTTCAATACTAAGACGATGTTTGATTTTATTGAATCTGGTGCTGTAAAAATCCCGGGTTTTCAACGTAATTATGTTTGGGATATAAAAAGGGCATCAAAACTGATCGAATCAATAATAATTGGCTTACCTGTACCACAAATCTTCCTTTATGAAGAGGCTAGAAACAGGTTTCTTGTTATAGATGGTCAACAACGTTTGATGTCTATATATTATTTTGTTAAACAGCGATTTCCTATATATGAAAAAAGAATCGAATTAAGACATATTTTTGATGAGAACGGAAAAATACCAGGCGAGGTATTGCATAACGATAAGTATTTTACAAAATTTAATTTACAATTACCATCTAGGCTATCTAATCAAAGAAATAAACTACATAGTTTAAATTATTCAACATTAGATGAATATAAAATTACATTTGATTTACGTACTATTAGAAATATAATCATTAAACAAAATTTTCCTAGTGATGATAATTCATCCATATATGAAGTCTTTAATAGACTAAATTCTGGTGGAATGAATTTAAAACCACAAGAGATTAGAGCAAGTCTTTACCATTCAGACTTTTACACTATGCTATATAGAATTAATGCACTTCCTGAATGGCGTAAGATAGTTGGCGTTGAACCAGACCTACACATGAAAGATATTGAAATACTTTTGAGGGGGTTTGCTATGTTAGTAAAGGGAACAGAATACAAACCATCTATGGCAAAATTCCTTAATGAGTTTTCTAGCGGATGTAAAAAGCTAGAAGCTCAAAAAATTCAATATTTAGAAGAACTTTTTCATTCTTTTTTATCTAGCTGTTCTAACCTTCCTGAGAAAGCCTTTTATGGAAAGATTACAAATAAATTTAATTTATCTATGTTTGAATCTATTTTTTTTGCTCACTGTAAAAAATCATTTGCTCAAGAAATTTTTATAGAAGATAAGCTAGACTATACGCAGCTTGAAAGGCTAAAAAGCGATCCTGAATTTATTAATGCTATACAGAACAGAACCTCTAGTACAGCAAATGTAAAAGCAAGGCTTGAAAGAGCTGTGTCTATATTAGCTGAAGAGGTTTAATGTATTATGCTACAAGAAACTATTATTGATAAGATTTATAAGGATAATCAAGAATTACTTAACTATCTCGAAAGTCAACAAGAAATATCTTTAAAAATTCAATTTGATACAACTTTTAAGAAGGCTCTTTTGCTATCAGTTGCAAGTTATTTTGAAGAAGAAATTTGCAAGATGATTCAGGAGTTTGTTGAACAAGTATCTCAGAATAATCAATATGTAGTTTCCCTGGTCAAAAAAAAGGCTATTGAAAGACAATATCATACATATTTTCAATGGGACGGTAATAATGCAAATACCTTTTTTTCGCTGTTTGGTCAAGATTTTAAAGATAAATTAAAAAGAGAAATAGATAATGATGAGACATTAAAATCTTCTGTTAAGGCATTTCTTGAGTTAGGTGAGACACGGAACAAGTTGGTTCATCTTAATTTTGCAAGTTTTCCTCTTGAAAAAACCGCAGAAGAAATATATAAAATGTATCAAGACTCATTAGTATTCGTAAATTTCTTGAGTATAAGTTTCATCCATAAAAGTTTGAGTTGAGACACAAAAAAAGTTAGAGCATACTTGATATAAATGACCTGTCGTTCATAGTTAATACTGGTAATTAATCGGTATTTATTACCTTTTATATTGAATACTGTAAAGTTACCTACAGCCTCAGCTTTAAGATAAACAGTCTGAACCTCTAACAGATTTCCCCAGTTAGCTTTACTAGCAGTTATATAGAAATCATCAAACGCTTCACAAGAATCAGTGTGTGCTTGACAAAATTCTCTAAGCTTTTTACGACTGATGACGTGCATTATTCAAAATAGGATGAGATAAGACTAAGCATCATCAGCAGTCTCATCACTTTGCGGTTGTAATGTTTTCACTACAACCCTACCATTCTCCACCACAGTGCAAGTTTTACCCACACTTTTGCTGTGGTCAACAGGAGTATCCTCACCTTGGTTTTGATGAGAAGTATTTTGCATCTGTTGTTGGTTTAGGACGACTGCACAACTAGCGCAAGAAAAAGAAGACATATCCAGTAAATTGAGATATGTCTTTATTATCGCATATCTAAGTTCTAGCCTCTTCCTAAAGATGTTTGTTGGATAGTATTAGCTGATGTTCCATCTGGTGATTGTCCGCTAAACATATAGCGTTGTTCGGGAATTGGATAACCAGCTTGACCAAAAGTCTCCCTGATGGTTTTATTGGTATCAAAATAAACTTGCCAGTAATTTTCATTATGGCAATAAGGACGCACTGCTAATACTGGCCCTGCTAAATTGAATTCCAATATTTCTACATCTGGTGCAGGATTATTTAATACATGAGGAATTTGGCTAATTCTCTCTTTTAAACGCCTAATTGCATCCGTAGGATCAACTGCGTGATGCAGTTGTGCTTGTAAGTCAACACGACGGTAAGGATTGGCAGAAAAATTCTGGATATTATCAGCAAATATTTTATTATTACCAATAATTGTCTTTACATTATCGAGTGTATTGATAGTTGTAGTAAACAGTCCAATTTCTTCTACTGTTCCTGTAACTCCTGCTGCTTGAATAGTATCACCAACCATAAATGGGCGAAAAATAATTAAAAATGCACCAGCCGCAAAGTTAGCTAAAAGACCACTCCAAGCCGCGCCAATGGCTATACCAGCCGCCGCTAGTAATGCTGCAAAAGAAGTAGTTTCTATGCCGAAAAAGCCAAGAATTGCTACGATTAAAACAATTTTCAGGATTACATTAACTATATTCACAATATAGTTAACTAGTGTAGGCTCAACGTGTTTATTGCGAAAAGCACGGCGCAGTAACTTTAAGCCAAAATCAATCAACCATTGAGCAATAATCCAAAGAGCGATCGCTCCTAAAACTCTCAGTCCAAACTGTGTTAAAAGAGCTAGAGCAACTTGACTAATTTCAGCTATATTCATAAGAATTTATCTATTTTTGATGCTTTTTGAAAAGAACGGTAATTTAACGCTATATGCTGACTAAAAGTTATTAAATTTTTACAGCTTGCCATAATAGTGAGAATTAGTTGATGGCTTAACCTCTTTCTTAAGTTAGGTTTTATTTTTTACCCGGAAAAAGTGTTAATAATGAATGCTGAAACACAAGAAATAAGGGAATATAAACACAAAAAAGGTAAGCCAGAGAATGACCTACCTTGTAGTTAATCCTTATTCTGCTTGAGGAAAAATAAAGTACTTAAAACTCAGTAATTACCTTATGAAGATAATGCCGATGAGGGAATGACAGAACTAGTACCATTTTCGGGTGGCATACTAAAACCATAGCGTTGTTCAGGGATGGGATAACCTGCTTCACCAAATGTTTCGCGTATGGCTTTATTGGTATCAAAATAAACTTGCCAGTAATGGTCGTTATTGCAATAGGGACGTACTGCTAATACAGGGCCTGCTAGATTAAAGGTAAGAATTTCTACATCTGGTGCAGGGTTTTCTACCACATTGGGAATTTGACTAATTCTAGCTTTTAAAAGAGCGATCGCTTGATTATGATCAACATCATGATGAAGTTGCGCCAGTAAGTCAACGCGACGGAAGGGATTAGCTGAGAAATTCTGGATATTATCAGCGAATATTTTGTTATTGGCGACTATTGTCAACACATTGTCAGGAGTCGTGATATCTGTGGTGAACAGGCCGATTTCTGAGACTGTACCGGTTATCCCTGCGGCTGTAATAAAGTCGCCAACCTTGAATGGACGAAAAATAATTAAAAATGCACCTGCGGCAAAGTTCGCCAATAATCCACCCCAAGCTGCACCAATAGCCACACCTGCGGCTGCTAACAATGCGGCAAAGGACGTAGTTTCAATGCCAAAGAAACCGAGAATTGCCACAATTAGCACAATTCTCAATGTGACAGAAACAATATTCAGTAGGTAGCTAATGAGTGTCGGTTCAATATTCTGGGTGCGTAAACCACGACGCACTAGCTTGAGGGCAAACTCAATCAGCTTTTGAGCAACAATCCATAGTGCGATCGCCCCTACAACTTTCAGCCCAAATTGAGTTAACAGTGCAAGGGCTACCTGTCCAATTTGTGGGAAATTCATAATTTCTTCTTATTTTAGTGTTTATCAAAAAAGATACTAGAAATTCCGTAAAAACTGTCTATGGATACTTTTTTTTAATCTTTGGCATCAATAAGCATGATTGAAAACGTCTGTTACATTTCACAGAGTAGAAAACTCATCATCTATCTTCAGCTAGAGAAATAAGCTCTATGGAGAAAAATGTTGATACATGAAGCTGGATAACTGTACATAAATATGGGCATACTGGCTCATAGACAAGGTCTCTTACCATGAAACTCTTCGCTTGGGAGCATTGTGAAGGTGGCTACAAATTTGCCAAGCCGAGCGCTGACTACTCCTTTATAATCCTCCCTTGTCCGAAGGCTGATTATTAGTTTTCACACATAAGTCCTCAGAAAAATTGATATCCGCGTGGAGTCAGTCAAGATGAATACATATGTAGATTTGGCGATCGCAATTCCTGGTTATTTTGTATTAGAAGAAATTTATCATGGCTCCAAAACAGTTGTTTATCGGGCAGTAAGAGAAGTAGATCAGCAACCCGTGGTGATTAAACTGCTCAAGCGCGAGTATCCTACTTTTAGTGAACTGTTACAGTTTCGCAACCAGTATGCGATCGCTAAAAACTTAAAGATTCCCGGCATTGTCAAGTTATATAGCTTGGAAGCATACCGCAATAGTTATGCAATGGTAATGGAAGATTTTGGCGGCATTTCTTTACGAGATTATGCTCAGCAGCAATTGCTTTCCTTAACTGAAATTTTGACCATTACCATTCAACTAGCAGATATTCTGCATCATCTTTACCAACAAAGGATAATTCATAAGGATATCAAACCCGCAAATATTCTCATTAACCCAGAAACTAAACAAGTTAAATTAATCGATTTTAGTATCGCCTCCCTACTTCCTAGAGAAACCCAAAGTATTATTAGTCCTAATATTTTAGAAGGAACTCTTGCCTATTTATCACCGGAACAGACTGGAAGAATGAACCGAGGAATTGATTATCGTAGTGATTTTTATTCTTTGGGGGTTTCACTTTTTGAATTACTCACTGGACAATTACCATTTACTTCTGATGATCCAATGGAGTTGGTTCATTGTCATATTGCTAAACAACCAGACCAATTCAAACTACCCTCCTCCTTCCCTAAGGAAGACTATGGGAACGGGTTCCCCAACGGAATACAAACTGCAAAATTGCCAAATGGGGAAACCATTCCCCAAGTTGTTGGTGAGATCGTGATGAAGTTAATGGCAAAAAATGCCGAAGACCGTTATCAAAATGCCTTGGGTTTAAAATATGATTTAGAAAAATGTCTAGCAGAATTACAAGAGACTGGTAAAGTCGAATACTTTACAATTGGTAGTCGGGACGTATGCGATCGCTTTCTGATTCCTGACAAACTCTATGGTCGAGAAGCAGAAATAGAAACTTTACTAGCAGCCTTTACTAGAGTGAGTCTTGGTGCTACAGAATTGATGCTAGTAGCTGGTTTTTCTGGAATTGGTAAAACGGCGGTAATCAAAGAAGTTCATAAACCTATTGTTCGTCAACGGGGCTATTTTATTCAGGGTAAATTCGACCAATTTCAACGGAATCTTCCCTTCTCAGCATTTGTGCAAGCTTTCCGTAATTTAATGGGGCAATTACTTACAGAAAGTGATACTCAAATTCAGCGATGGCGAGGCAAGATACTAGAAGCTGTAGGTGACAATGGACAGGTAATTATCGAAGTCATACCAGAGTTGGAACGAATTATTGGTAAGCAACCACCAGCACCAAAACTATCAGGTACGGCTTTACAAAATAGATTTAATTTATTATTTAAAAAATTCACTCAAGTGTTTACTAGTGCTGAACATCCACTTGTAATTTTTCTTGATGATTTGCAATGGGCTGATTCTGGTTCATTGAAATTAATTCAGTTGTTAATGAATGATACAGGTTATCTGCTTTTAATTGGTGCATATCGGGATAACGAAGTGAATCCAGCACATCCACTAATGTTAACAGTGAATGAAATTGGCAAAGATAATTGCACCATCAAGAAGATTGATTTAGCACCATTAAATCAATCGCAGGTGAATACATTAGTGGCGGAAACACTTAAATGTTCGGAGGAAATAGCCCAGTCTTTGGCTTTATTAGTATTTCAAAAAACTCAGGGTAATCCTTTTTTTACTACACAATTTCTTAAGGCACTATACCACGATAATCTAATTCAATTTAACGGCGATTTAGGCTGTTGGCAGTGTGATATTGCCCAAGTTAATCACCAAGCTTTGACAGATGATGTGGTTGCCTTTATGGCATTTCAATTACAAAGACTGCCACGAGCAACTCAAGAAATATTGCAGTTAGCAGCTTGTATTGGCAATCAATTTGATTTAGAAACTTTAGCAATTGTTTGGGAATCATCGCCCACGAAAACGGCTGCTTGTTTATGGAAGGCATTAGAAGAAGGTTTGATTATACCCCAAAGTGAAGTTTATAAGTTTTTTGTTGGGCAAGAACAGGAAATAGATCATGCACAAACTACGGAGATTTTTACATATAAGTTTCTTCATGACAGGGTGCAACAAGCTGCCTATTGTTTGATTCCAGAAGCTGAACGCGCGATCGCTCATCACAACATAGGACAATTACTACTACAAAAAATCTCCCCCGCAGCGAGAGAGGAGCATATCTTTGAAATAGTTAATCAGTTAAACTACGGCATTACACTGATTACACAACAAAGCCAACGGGATGAACTCGCCCAACTCAACCTGAATGCGGCACAAAAAGCCAGAGCGGCAACAGCTTATCAAGCCAGTCGTGAATACGCTGACACAAGCATCATACTTTTAGGTGAAACTGCTTGGCAGCGACAATATCAATTGACTCTCACCATCCATGAATTAGCGGCGGAGATTGCCTTATTGTGTGGGGATGTTGAGCAGATGAACCAGTTAATTGAGACGGTGGTTAACCGTGCCAAATGCCCTTTGGATCGGGTGCAAGTTTACCAAGTTAAAATCCAAGCTCTCACCTCCCGCAATGAGTTGTTAGAAGCGATCGCCACAGGTACATCCCTCCTGCAAGAACTAGGAGTCAGCTTGCCTGATCATCCGACTCCAGAGGATGTACAGCAGGCTAGAGAAGAAATTAACAGATTAATTGGCGATCGCCACCTAGAGGAATTTATCAATCTGCCGAAGATGACAGATCCGGAAAAACTTGCCATCATGCAAATTTCCAGCAGCCTCATCCCCGCTTGTTACATGACTGGTTCACTGTTGTATCTGTTGATTGTTCCTCTACAGGTGAAACTTTCTGTGCAATTTGGTAACAGTCTGTTTTCTGCTCATGGTTACGTGAGTTATGCCTTCCAACTGAGTACAACATGGCAAGATATGGCGTTGGCGCAGCAGTTGGGACAAATAGCTTACCAACTAGCCTCCGAGCCAGAGGCGAAAAACGTTCGCGCCGCCACTTTCATTGTCTTGGGAGGATATTTTTATCACTGCACAGCTCATCTGCAAGACACACTGCCAATTATCCAAGAAGGATGTATTGCAGGATTAGAAACAGGTAATTGGGAATTTTTTGGCTACAACGTGCAGAATTTTGGGATGAACGCTTACTGGAGCGGTGAATCTTTGAGCGAATTTGCATCCCAAATTTCTACTTATTACCAGCAGTTACTCGAATTTAATTTGGTGACAAGTGCAAATCATTGTTTCGTTTATTGGGAATCAGCATTGACTTTACTAGGAAAACCAACTGATGAGATTTCATTACGCCAAGATGCCTATGGAGAGAAAATTGTCACTGAAGCAGTAGCTGCTAACGATTTGTGGCGATTATTCCAGTTTTACCTGTATCGCTTGGTGCTGAATTTTCTGCTAGCAGATCCTCGCGCCAAACAAGATGCAGAAACAGCCAGACAGTATTTAACTGGCTGTATGGGGAGTGTAGCCGAACCAATTTTTTACTTCTACGATTCCTTAATAGCACTGGCTGAACTTCACTCATCACCAGCCGACAGTGATAGTCAATGGCAACGAATCCGAGAAAATCAAGCCATTCTGGACAAATGGGCGAACCATGCGCCGATGAATTACTTACATAAATGGCAATTGGTAACAGCAGAAATACATCGTCTGCTGGAGCAGAAAACTGAGGCCATGGAATTTTATGAGATGGCAATTAAAGGTGCAAAAGAAAATAAATACCTCCGAGACGAAGCCCTAGCCAATGAACTTGCAGCAAAGTTTTATCTGGATTGGGAAAAAGAAAAAGTTGCCGCAGTTTATATGCAGGAGGCTTACTATTGCTATGCCCGTTGGGGTGCTAAAGCCAAAACTAACGACTTAGAAAAACGCTATCCCCAACTACTCCAACCCATTTTGCAAGAACGACAGTTTAAATTTAACGCCCAAGAAACTATAGCTGTTTCTGGCACATCTTCATCTACCCTCATTTCCGCAGTAGGCAGTGCTAGTATCTCCGACACCCTAGATTTTGCCTCTATCTTAAAGGCTGCTCAAGTTATTTCCACTTCCTTAGAATTAGACGAACTCATCACCAATCTCACTGAGATTATTTTAGAAAACTCTGGGGCAAAAAAATCTGCACTGCTGCTTCCCCAGGAAGATATTTGGCAAATCAAAGCCATGACTTTGAGCAACCTCCAACCAAATTCTTCCGAGTCTACCCAAACTATTCTGGAATCACAACCATTAGAAACTTGTGAAGATATCCCCAAAAACATTATTTACTATGTCAAAAATACTCAACAAACCGTTGTCATAGATAATCTACAAACAGATATTCCCGGACTGATTGGGGAATATATGTTACAAAATCAACCCCAGAGCGTATTTTGTACGCCAATGATGAATCAGGGGCATTTAGTGGGGATTCTCTATTTAGAAAATAGACTAACAAGGGGAGTATTTACTAGCGATCGCCTGGAAGTGATCCGCCTCTTATCTGCCCAAGCCGCAGTCTCTCTAGAAAAAGCTCGTCTTTATCAAGAATCTCAAACAACAGCTCAACAGCTAAAACAATCCCTCAAACAACAGAAAATCTTGTTTGATGTTGTTAATCAGATGCGCCAGTCTTTAGACTTGAATGCTATTTTCTGCGTAGTTACCCAAAATATTCGTCGTATTCTCGATGTTGATCGGGTGGGAATCTATCAGTTTCACCTAGATGTAAATTATGAATATGGTGAGTTTGTCGCCGAAGATGTATCACCTGCATTTCCTTCCGCTCTCGCAGTCAAAGTTCAAGATCACTGCTTTGGCGAAAACTATGCCAACCTCTATAAACAGGGACGCATCTGTGCAATAACCGATGTACAATCATCGGAGGTTTTAGATTGTCATCGGCAAATTTTGGCACAGTTCCATGTTAGAGCATCATTGGTAGTGCCAATTATGCAGGAAGAAGAACTGTGGGGACTACTTTGTATTCACCAATGCGATCGCCCTCGTCAATGGGAACCTTTGGAAATGCAGTTTGCCCAGCAAGTCGGCGCGCAAATGGGTATTGCCCTCAAGCAAACAGACTTATTAATCCAAACGCAAAAACAAGCCACCCAACTAGAACACACGCTGCAACATCTCCAGCAAACCCAACTTCAGTTAGTGCAGAATGAAAAAATGTCTGCATTGGGTAATTTAGTTGCAGGGGTAGCCCATGAAATGAATAATCCTTTGGGCTTTATTGCCGTCAGTCTGCAACATACTCAACCCACCTTTGCTGATATTGTGGAGCATTTGAAACTATATCAAGAAAGTCTGCCCCATCCTGGAGATAAAATTCTCCATCATGCCGCACAAATCGATTTAGATTACACTTTAGAAGACTTACCCAAGTTAATTGAGGCGATGGTAATGGCGTGCGATCGCCTCAAAAATATCAGCACCAGTCTTCGCACTTTTTCACGGGCAGATAAAGATTACAAAATACCTTTTAACATTCATAAAGGTATCGATAGTACCATTTTAATCTTGAAACATCGATTGAAATCTAACGACAAACGTCCAGCTATTGAGGTAATAACTAAGTACGGTAATTTACCCCACATTGAATGCTTTCCCGGACAATTGAACCAGGTCTTTATGAATATCTTAGCCAATGCTATTGATGCTTTAGAAGACGCAAATAATGGTTTGAGTTATGCGGAAATTGCAGCGAATACTAACCGCATTATCATTCGTACCACCCAAGTAAATAACCACGTCAAAATTTCTATTGCTGATAATGGTATCGGCATGAGTGAAGAGTTAAAGCAAAATATATTTGAGCATTTATTTACGACCAAAGGCGTAGAAAAAGGTACAGGATTAGGACTAGCGATCGCTCGTCAAATTGTTGTAGAAAAGCATGGTGGAACAATCGAGGTCAATTCTCAACTAGGTCAAGGTACTGAATTTGTGATTATTTTGCCTATAACAGCAGAAAGAGCCAATAAATATTGATAAGATAAAAAGACAAAAGGGCATCTAAAATAGATGCCCGTCATGCAGGGAAAACTTTTAATAGTTATCCCTACACCTTCCCAACAATCAGCAACAGTGGCTAGTTAGTGATTAGCCACACTCACAGTCACAAACGTGAATATAATTATCTTATTCACTACTAATTATAAAAGCCGCAGTGTAACCACTGAAAATTTATTTCTAATATCAATAAAATTATCATTACATTTACTACTAGTAAGGTGAGTTGCTAATCAACTTCAACGGAGGTAATGGGTAATGGATAATACGTACAGTTTCTTTTCTATCAGAAATTCCCCATTTCCACAGATACAATCAGTATTCAAGGAAACTGAATATCAATTGTCCTCTTTAACAATTTTTTGGTGTTGATTGTAATAATATATATTTCCAGCAATAGCAGCCATCACTACCCAAGAGAGAGTATTCAGCCTAAAATCAAAGAGAGTTACATCCACTGTATTGAATAATAGCCACTCTCCAAAAACAACAAGATAGCTGAAAAATATCAATTTATCTTGCTGATTTATATTGTTGGATTTCCATAAACTCTGCGAACCTGCAAACAATATCCAACTAAGCAATCCAAAAAATAAAAAAGTACTAGGTAATCCAGTTTCAGCAGAGAACATCAAAAACAAATTATGGGGATGTCCCAAATCAATGTTCATCTGAGCTTTGTAAAGGTCTGTAAAATTACGCAGTCCCCACCCTGTCCAAGGACGTTGCTGAGTCAAAGACCAAGCAAATTGCCATTGAGTTTTTCGCATCAATGCCAGTGGTCTATCTGGATACATCTGGTCGTTTAATCTCGCCCAAAAGAAAGCAGGAACAATCTGGCGCAAAACTTGAGCAAGAGGGGGAGGTGCAAAAGCTGACAGTAAGACTGTGGTGACGACAGCAGCAACGCCACCGACTAATAAGCGCCAACCTTGATAAAGTGCAAAAGCTAAACAAGCAATAATGGCGATCGCCCACCCGTTACGTGAGTTAGTTAAAATCAAGGCGGCAAAGTCGGCAATTACTGAGAGTGTTAGGAAAATAATCAAAGCTAGGGAATTATATTCTCCTTGCGCCCTGCGCCTTACTTGCCATTGTTCTAGGAGTAATCCTATACCTAATGTGAAGGCGATCGCTAAATAAGCAGCAAAAATATTGGCGTGCATAAATAGAGCAGCCATACGTCCTGGTGGACTACCTCCAGGTGCGATCGTCCAATCTAATAAAATCCACAAAACTTGTATTTGCAGGTTCCAGCCGAAAAATAACTGCCCAAAGCCCATAACTACGACTGGTACAGAACCAAAAACTAAAATCCAAGCTATGTGCCGTAATTGAGCAGTTGTCTGAATCAGGAAACCTAAACCTGTAAATAACAAAAAGAATGGCAGTAAATTAAACAACCCTACAAAAGCGGCTGTTTTGTCATTGGCAAAGCAGGCGGAAATAAACAGCAAAAAACTCAGCAGTGCAAATCCCCAGTTGATAGGACGGCGGATAATACTGCGGTATTGGCGTGTCCAAGTTACTAACACTGCTAGCATGATGCTCACAAATCCCACAAAGGGAGTGAGGGGAAAGATTAATAGTCCTAATTGAAAGCAATTCCAAGGAAATTGGCAGTTAGGTTTGGGATGATAAAAAGCTATCTTCAAACTAGAAACCCAGGTTAATAATCACACAATCAGCGCATGAGAAAGGGGATTTAAGAAGGTCAGGGAGCAGGGACAAAGGGAAGAAATTGAATTTTGAATTTTGTTGGCGCAGCCTACTCTTCTCCTCCGGAGACGCTAAAGCGAACGAGTTCTCCTTTAGAGTACACGTAGGAAATTTTGAATTTTGAATTTTGAGTTTTGAATTGATTTCATCCCAGTCCCCAATCCCCAATCCCCAGTCCCTATCTTCAAGCCAATTCCCAACATTCAGCACGGGTCAGACGAATTTGGGCCAAGGCAAAAATAGTGGGGATGATCCGACCGTAGTTTGTAGCAATGCTTCTCCAGCCTAAATCGGCGAAAAACCACGCCCACATTACCGGGCCAACAAAGGCAAACATAGTGCGGACTGCTCCATAACGGGCTGCACTCACAGTCATACCCTGACGCGCCATTTGCAATGTAACGTAGCTTTGAAACTGCGTTGTCGCTGCTTGAGAACCTTTAACTAAAGCATCTTTAGCCACTTGATAGGTAGCAAAATGGATAGCAAATTGACGGGCAATTTGTTGGAGTACGAACGGTTTAACCAGTGATGTGACAGCTAAAGCACTACCACCTTTTAACAGCAAGCCTAAGGGGTCGCTTTGCAATAACAAAGGTAAAGGTTCTTTTACCTCTGTTTTCACAAGCTGACGTTGTACCTGCATAGCCAATTTTTGTTTTTCTTTTTCTGGTAATTTTTTCCAAACTTGTCCCAGCAGATGTAAAAATACTTCCGCTTCTAAATCAATTGTTGTTAAATCTTGAGAGTAAGGAATTTTTAAATACTTACAGACTTGAATTAATGCTTGACGGTAAGTTACTTGGCTTGTCCGTCCTCGTAACACTGTCACTCCATCGGCGGCTAAAAATCGAAAGCGATTTTCTAGCGAATCTAGCCAAGCTTCTCTATTTTGGCTTTGAATTTCGATTGGTTCAGGTGTCTGAACATAATCTAGGGGATTGAACTTACGACTAAACAGAATTGCTGTTAAATCCTGTAATTCTTCATCCGTTGCTAACTCCAGCGCCGCCCTCAGTTCATCCAATTTCCCTTCCTCCCTTCCATGCAGCTTTCCTGTACCCTATTCTACTATTAGCTTTCAGCAGAAATTAGTATTGGGGAGTGCTGAGTCATTAGTCCATAGTCAACAGTTAATACTTCTTTCTTGCATTTCTTCCCAATCCTCAATCCCTAAAAATATGAATGACATTGTAATTATCGGTGCAGGTATCGCTGGCTTGGTTTGCGCCCAGCAATTAAGTCAGGCTGGGTATTCGGTGTTAGTTGTGGAAAAGTCCCGTGGTTTGGGGGGACGCTTGGCTACACGGCGCTTGCACGGAACTTGGGCAGATCATGGAGCCTGTTATTTAAAGCCCAAGGGTGAATTATTCACCGATTTTGTAGAGTTATTGCGCGATCGCCATATCCTAGAAATCTGGACAGATGAAGTTTACGAACTCCAACCCAACGCCGCACCCCGTTATGTTGCCCCTGGGGGAATGAGTGCGATCGCTAAATTTCTCGCCCAAAATTTAAATATTTTGCTCAATCAACGTGTTACAGAAGTTAACTTAACACCCGAAAATACCTGGCGTTTAACTTTAGAATCCAGTAACGAAGAATTAAGGGCTAAGGCCTTAGTTATTGCTATTCCTGCACCCCAGGCTGCGATGTTGTTGACACCATTGGGTGGAGGTGTTTTGGGTCAAGAATTTTTGACAAATTTGAGTGCTGTAGAATTTGCTCCCTGTATTAGTGCGATCGCTGGATATCCTACTTCATCTCATCCACTACCAAACTGGAAAGCTTTCAACTTTATCGATGATGCTGTTTTGGGGTGGATAGGTTTAGATAGCAGTAAGCGTCATCAACCCCAACAACCAGTATTTGTTTTACAAAGTAGCGCCAATTTTGCCCAACTTCATTTAGAGTCTTCAGATTTACAACCCATAGGACAGCAGATGTTACACCATGCAGCCCAAACGCTAGAACTCCCTTGGTTAGGTATTCCAGAGTGGTTACAAGTACATCGTTGGCGGTATGCCTTTCCTCATATTGTTTGGCACAATCAAGTTTTAGTAGCTCAAGCTAAACTCCCTTTAGTTTGCTGTGGTGATTGGTGTGGTGGCAATCTTGCTGAAGGTGCTATGCTCTCTGGACTGGCCGCATCTGTGGAAATTAACAATTATTTAAACCAGCTAATTCTACCTGATGTGAACTTTCTCAAAGTTTTTACCTAATATTTCCATCTATCGTTAGACTGGTTTCGCAATGTAGTAAACCTCATTTTTATGAATTAGTAAATTACCTTCTAAAAATGATGTTTCACGAAATACATAGATGATGAGAAAAGCCGTGCATCAGGCACATCCAATAATCTATAGGAATCCGATTTGATGATTCTTAGTGCAGGCTGCACTTGTGCATAAATATCTAAGTATCTGTAGGGTGGGCAATGCCCACCGTATCATATTTGTGGTGGGCATTGCCCACCCTAAGTATATTTTACGTTGATCCCTAATTTTATTTAATGCGTTTTGTGTAGATTTTCGTTAAAAACTCATAAATTTGAAAAAATTAAAATATAAATAGAAAAAATTAGGCTTAGTAGTCTCTTGAGTCCTGTTTTTTAACAGCTATACTGTCCATCAGACTCTATTTCAAAGAAAGGTGTAAAACCAAATTTCTGGAAACTCACCAAAATAAAAAGTTCGTTTATGGTCGGTGTGTATATATAAAGATAACTTCTAAATAGTTACCCGAAAAAGAGTGTTATTTAGGATCTTTCTGCTTTATACAAATCGAACCACCAAATAAATAAAAAAGGAGTTAAAAATGATTAAAACAGTAGTCAATTTAACACAACAATCAGTCTTGGGAGAGATTGAAAACGTTTTAGATACCTATCCATATCATCCTTATCAACAAGCATTTGCAATTCCTGATTTGCGCCAAGAGCTAATCGCTTTTGTTCTCAATCGTATCCCCTGCCTCTATAGCGCCATATCTGACGAACAGTTACTCATACCAAGCCGTGAGCAAGAAAGCTGGTGGAACAACAAATTACCTCGTAGTCCTTTAGAGCAGCAACAACACCTACAACGCTTGATTCACCAAGGCATTTATTCTATATTCCAAGAAAAATCAGACTGGATCAGTCACCACCTTTGTGAATCAGTACAAGTAGGCTGTGAGCCATCTCACTGGTTTGGTTAACTATTTAGTCAATAGTCATTAGTCAGTGGTCATTAGTCATTGGTGATTCAACAAAAATCTCAGACTATGGACTATTGACTATGGACTATTGACTAATTACAACTATTAGATGATTGCTGATGTAGGCAGATGCGATAGACTACGCCTTAGTGGAAGCGCACATACTCCTGCAAAGAAGCAAGCTATGCGTAGCGTCTCGAAGCGTTTGTTGATTCCCCGATGTACAAAACGCCAATTCTACATTTGAGATATCGGCAGTTGTGGAGTAGACGATATTCTAAAGAAAGCTACTCTACACACCCTGAGAAGTGAGATAAATATCAACTTCATCACCTAAGTTGGTGACGCTCTTCTTCTGATGTTAATTCAACACTGTCTTGTAGAGAACGCTCGTTTTCCTCGTACTCTTGTTGAATCATCTCAAAAACGTCAATAAGTTCACCACGAGCTTGATCCGGTGTTTTTCCCCAAGAGTGATAACCAGACATTGTTGAGATGTGTGCAACAAATGAGCCATTATCGCCAGGGCGGTTCACAGTGGTGTAGCCTTGTTGAGACTGCATGAGGATAGCCTAATGGTTGAAATTACATCTTCAGTGTAAAAGCAAAATCTCAAAAGTAGGTAAATTTAAGGGTAATATTCAACTATAGTAATCTTTTGCAGCACTTAACTAGTTTGTAATTCTGGTGTGGCCACTTGTAAAAACTCCCGTACCCGCCGCAGATAGGTAGGCGCATCTTCCAACATAGGGAAATGTGCTGTATTGGGAATCAAGACAAACTCCACTTTGTCATTTAAGGAAGCTGCTTGTCGTCCCATCTTCGCCGGGATAATTTGATCATATTCTCCAGCCACTAATAGAGTTGGTACTTGTAACTTAGCAAACTCCTGAGGCATGACTTCAGCTTGAGCTTTACTGACAGAAGTAAAAATTGTCCCTAATGCCGTGTCATAATCGGCTACTAGAAAATCCTCTAAGAAGGCCTTGCGCTCACTTTTAGGTATAGGACGATGTAAAAATCTCGCCATAAACATTCTGTCAACCAATGGTATTTTTCCTAACCACTTGGGACGGAACTTAACTACATAACCACCAAATTTATGAAAAGCGGCGAAAGCTTTTTCGTCATATTCAAAAATACCGCTACAGGTTAATATACCCCGTTCTACTCGTTGGGGATAGCGGTTAAAAAACATTGTGGCGACAGAAGCACCCATTGAGTGAGCGTTCACATAAACACGCTGAAGCTTTAATTCATCAAGGAGAACCACTAAATCCTCAGCGTATTCTTCTATCTCATAAGTTAACTCTTGAATGGCTTGAGATTTTTCCTGAGTTGAATCAGCCCCAACTACAGACTCACTGGCTTGAGCAACAGTTGGTTTACCCTGGGAACGCCCAAAACCCCGCAAATCGTACAGTAAACAATCAAATTGATCTGATAAAGCGTTAGCAGTGCTGATCCAGTATCTAGCTGAACCAGCCCAACCATGAATGAAAACCATCACAGGCTTAACTAAATCGCCCGATGGTTGTTTCACCCACTCGTAATAATGCTCAACGCCACGAACATTGATATAAGGCATTTGCTCAAAGTCAATAGTCAATAGTCCAAAGTCGATAGTCAATAGTCAACAGTCTATTAACTATTGACCATTGACTCATGACTACTAAGCTGATTCTGGTTTAGGCAATGAAGACGGGTGTACTAGCAATTCTGCTGTTGAGCGCTTCTCTACCATTTCCCTGGTGACTGTGCATCGCGTCACATCTTTACGGGATGGTAACTCGTACATCACATCTAGCATTAGTTCTTCCACAATACCCCGTAATGCTCTCGCGCCAGTTTTCCGGCGGTAGGCTTCTTGCGCGATCGCCTTGAGGGCATCTGGTTTAAAGTCTAATTGGACGTTGTCCATCTTCAGCAGTTTTTGGTACTGCTTGACTAGGGCGCTGCGTGGTTGAGTAAGAATCGCCATCAAGGCTTCTTCATCTAGAGGATCTACTACGGCTACCATTGGTACCCGGCCGATAAATTCGGGAATCATGCCAAATTTCACCAGGTCATCTGGTTCCAGGTGGCGTAGAACATCTGCTGCCCGTTTTTCTTTAGATTGACCTTCTCCAGGCTGCACAAAGCCTATTGACTTTTTGCCCCCTCTCTGGTCTACAACCTTCTCTAAACCAACGAAGGCTCCACCACAGATAAATAAAATATTGCTGGTATCAATTTGGATGCAGTCTTGGTAAGGGTGTTTCCGTCCTCCTTGGGGGGGAACATTGGCGATTGTACCTTCTAGCATTTTTAACAAAGCTTGTTGTACACCTTCGCCGGAAACGTCCCTGGTGATGGAGGGGTTTTCACTCTTGCGGGCAATTTTATCAATTTCATCGATGTAGATGATGCCGCGCTGGGCTTCTTCTACATCCAAATCAGCTACTTGTAATAATCGCAGTAAGATATTTTCTACATCTTCCCCTACATACCCTGCTTCTGTGAGCGTTGTCGCATCAGCCACAGCAAAGGGGACATCGAGAATTTTGGCTAGGGTTTGGGCTAGGAGAGTTTTGCCGCAACCGGTGGGGCCGATTAAGAGAATGTTGGACTTTTGCAGTTCTACGGCATCATCAGCGCCATTTTTGCTACTACCCTTAGACTGCAATATGGCCAAGCGTTTGTAGTGGTTGTAAACAGCTACAGATAAAACTTTCTTGGCTTCATCTTGACCGATAACGTGTTCGTCTAGGTACTTTTTAATCTCTCTAGGTTTGGGTATTTGGCTCAGGGAGAGATTAGAAGAACGGGCGCGGCGTTTCTGAGGGGGTTCTGATTTTGGTGCTGGTTGCGCCGCTGCACCGCTAGTATCTAGCAACTCCTCATCTAGTATTTCATTACACAAGTCTACACATTCATCGCAGATGTAGACTCCCGGCCCTGCGATCAATTTCCGCACCTGCTCTTGAGACTTGCCACAGAAAGAACATTTTAAATGGGAGTCGTACTTAGACATACCAGCCTCTTATTTCACGATGGTGACGTTTTCCCCTGCTGTGGGAAGATTTTGTCTGGAGATGACTTGATCGATCAAACCGTAATTTTTTGCTTCTTCTGCTGACATAAAGAAGTCGCGATCGGTATCTGCTTCAATTCTTTCTAGGGGTTGACCAGTATGATTAGCCAATAACTGGTTCAACTGAGCCTTAATGTAAAGAATTTCCCGTGCTTGAATTTCTATATCAATGGCTTGACCTTGAGCGCCACCCAGGGGTTGGTGAATCATAATGCGGGAATCAGGTAGGGACATACGTTTACCTTTAGTTCCTGCTGTTAACAAAAATGCCCCCATGCTTGCTGCTAACCCAAAACATATAGTAACAACATCGGGACGGATTTGCTGAATTGTATCATAGATTGCCATGCCTGCGTAGACAGATCCACCAGGGGAGTTGATGTAGAGTTGGATATCTTTTTCTGAGTCTTCCGCGTCCAAAAACAACAACTGGGCAACAATTGTGTTGGCTACAGCATCGTCAATGGGAGTTCCTAAGAAGATAATCCGCTCTCGCAGCAGGCGGGAGTAGATGTCGAAGGCTCTTTCTCCCATACCAGATTGTTCTACGACCATTGGCACGATGTTGCCTATGCCGTTGAGGTGTGAAGACATTCCAAATCGACTTAAACTGTTGATGGAGTGATTTGCCGACTGCGATACAAGCATACGAGGACAATTGGAGATAGTTGGGACAGAGATTTTGGCAACATATAGCTGCCTTTGGGTTAATAAATGAGATTTTGATTCACCTATGTGTTAACCATTATGCCTCATCTATATTCTTCTCGTGTTACCCCCAATTAGGTGAGGGAGAGTGCAAAACATTCCATTGACTACATTTTCCACATTTACGGTGAGTCTTGAGTAATAATTTTTCATACTCATGACTCAGCATTTATAACTTAAAAATTTCAATTTGGTGAGGGGGTGTTCTGGCGACAATGGCTGTTAACAGCTGGTAGGGTGTGTTGTGGTTTGAGTCTGACACACCCTACAAAATTGCCTTTTTATTCCCCTGTAGTCGATTCTGCTGTAACCTCTATGGTTTCTGCCTCAGTCTCAGGTGCAGTTATCTCAGACTCTTGGCTAGCTAATGAGCCTTCTGGTACCAGTTCAATGGTGGAATTTGCTAACAGCCAATCGATGATTTTTTCGGATAATAGCTCGTTTTCTACGATTGTATGCAATCTTTCTACGTCAATATCCTCGTCTGGGTATTGTTGCACCAATTCTGTCACCCTGGCTTGAATTTCTTCTGGGGTGACTGCAATTGATTCGCGTTTAGCAACTTCTTGCAAACCCAAAGACCGTTTAAGGCGTTCTACAGCCTCAGGGCGCGATCGCTCCCGTAACTGGGGGATAATATCCTGGGTGAATAATTTCTTCACATCCAGTCCCTGTTGGGATAGGCGCATAGCTGTTTGTGTCAGCATCGCGTCTACTTCTTTCTCAATCAAGGTTTCTGGCAAATCTACTTCTATGTGCTTAACTAGTTCGCCTAACAAAGCCTCTTGCTGATTATTCTTGGTTTTGTCTTCCGCTTCTTTCTGATAACGCTCTGCCAAAGATGCGCGCAATGCTTCTAGGGTATCGAAATCGCTGACTTCTTGAGCAAAGTCGTCATTTAATTCCGGTAGTTCTTTTTCTTTAATTTCTTTGAGAGTCACCGTAAAGATTGCCGGTTTCCCTGCCAATTCTTGGTTAACGTAAGGATCTGGGAATTGAGCTGACACTTCTTTGGTGTCCCCTGGATTCATGCCCACGATGCCAGTTACGAAACCAGGAATAAATTTATCTTCCTGTAATTCTACCTGGAAATCGCTAGCGTCACCGCCAGGAATGGGTTCTGGTTCGGCATTTTCGTCATCACCTTCAGCTTTGGCGATTACACCTTTAAAGTCCACTACAGCTACGTCACCAATTTGGGCGGCTCTTCCTTCTACGGGAATTAATGTCGCCAATTCTTGACGTTCTTTTTCTAAAACTTCATCAACCCGCGCTGGATCATACTTGATTTCTTCGGCTTTGGCTTCTAAACCTGTGTACTGTACTAGGTTAATTTCTGGCTCTACATCCACCGCCGCAGTAAAAGTCAGGGGTTGTCCTGGTTCGTAACTATTAATTAAATCATCGAAAGATGAGCGCAGGCGTGGTTGACCAATTGCGGCAATGGATTCTTGTTTGATTGCTTGCTCTATCCCATCTTGCAGCAATTCTTCCAGGGCTGCGGCTTTGATGTGAGTTTTACCTAGACGCTGTAATAATACTTGTCTCGGTACTTTGCCTTTACGAAACCCAGGAATGTTAACGGTTCTGGATAAATTTTTAATTACCTGTTCGTAAGTTTTTTGCGTAATTTCTGGTGTAATCTCTATTTCCAGACCAATTTGGCTGGCGGGAAGTTTTTCCTGGGTAACTTTCATGCTTCGTCTCTAAATTTTGGGGGTTTGTGACTCCAAGTACATACAAGATGCGATTAACTAAAGTGAGTGCTGGGTTTTGGGTTCTGAATTCTGAGCAAGATTTCTTATTCAGTCATCTTTACTGGGAACTTTTCCAGGAGAACTTGCTTGGCACTTGTAACTTTGCATCGCTTCTGTGATTTGATGTTTCTTGGTGATAAGTGGGAAGTGTCTACAAGGCAGATTTCTAGGCCTACAGTAGATATCCAGTTTACTGCTAATGGCAAAAAACTTGACGCTTTAGTGCTATAACTTTACCGAAAGAGTCATAGTTAACCTACCGCATCAGTTCTATAGGACTATTATCGTGATATCCTGGTTTTCACAAACAACAAACCAATAGCCTGTATCCTATAATAAAACGCCAAGTTTGTTTATTGTCCAAGCGTTAACGCCTTCACAGTAAACTAGTCTTGGGTTGTTAGATGGGCTATTTTAGATGAACTCTAGCCACAAGGACAAAGAGCTGGAGAACTTTACATTGGTACTTTTGGATTTTTTCTGTCTACAAAAGACAGGGTGTGTAGTAAAAAACCAGTTTACAATTCAAAGTTGTTTGGTTGGACTGACTTCGTTGACATTGAATCATAGTACATTACTCATCAAGCTAACCCACATCACAGACAGGTGTGATTGTTTCCCAGAGTGAATTTTGTATATCATCTTGAAAACATAACTCTTCTCTATATTTTTCTCTGCAATAGAGATTTATTGTATAATGGGGTTAATTTTTTAATTAAGCAGTGAATTTAAGCAAAAATTGCTGTGAGAACCTGCATTTATTAAAGTTATGTAAACTTTAAAATCAGATTACCTAATTTAAGAAATATCGCTAAAAATCAGGAAAGTTTGCACTCAATATTTGATTATTCTTATTTTCAAAGACTGGATAAATTATAAATCTGTAAGAAACCACCAAAAACTTAACCGTAACCTCTGAGGAAGGAGGATTTTAGTTTGTCTAAAACGTATCGTGTAGCTATTTTGGGAGCAACTGGTGCTGTCGGCACAGAGTTGCTGGAGTTGTTGGAAAGCCGTAATTTTCCGGTGGCGGAACTAAAATTATTGGCATCAGAAAGGAGCGTAGGCCGATCGCTCCCTTTTAAAGGTGAAAATATAATAGTCGAGGCAGTGAGCGATCGCGCCTTGGAAAATGTTGATATAGTTTTAGCCAGCGCTGGTGGTTCCACATCCAAAGCTTGGGCATCTGTAGCAGTGGAAAAAGGTGCCGTAGTTATCGATAACTCCAGTGCCTTCCGCATGAACCCAGATGTTCCCCTGATTGTGCCAGAGGTGAACCCCCAAGCCGCCGCCGACCACAAAGGCATCATTGCCAACCCCAACTGCACAACTATTTTGATGACCTTGGCTGTATGGCCACTACATCAAGTTAGACCAGTACAACGCATTGTGGCAGCAACTTACCAGTCTGCCAGTGGTGCAGGTGCTAAAGCAATGGCAGAAGTGAAAACCCAAAGCAGTGCCATCTTGAAAGGTGAGGAACCAGTCGCCGAAGTATTACCTTACCCCCTAGCATTTAATTTATTTCCCCATAACTCTCCCTTGACAGATTCGGGGTATTGTGAGGAAGAGTTGAAAATGGTCAACGAAACCCGCAAAATCTTTGGTACACAAGAAATTAGAATTACAGCTACTTGTGTACGGGTTCCCGTACTACGCGCCCACTCAGAAGCAATTAATCTAGAGTTCGCAGAACCATTTTCTCCAGACGAAGCGAGAGAAATTTTAAGTCACGCACCTGGAGTAAAATTATTGGAAGACTGGGGAAAAAATTACTTCCCCATGCCCATTGAAGCTAGTGGTCGTGATGAAGTTTTAGTGGGGAGAATCCGCCAAGATATTTCTCACCCTTGTGGTTTAGAACTCTGGCTTTGTGGCGACCAAATTCGTAAAGGCGCAGCATTGAACGCGGTACAAATAGCCGAGTTGTTGGTAGAAAAGAATTTACTCCAACCTACAAAAGCTTATGTTGCTAGGTAGTCAGTGGTCATTGGTCAGTGGTCAGTAGCCATCATGAACTGCATCAGGGATGGGGGATTAGGGGCTAGGAACTCAGCACAGGCTACACGCCCCAAAACCGCTCAAACGCAGCTATGCCCACAGGGCTTTACAGCACTTTTTCCAGTCAGTAGCTAGCAAGAAGCAACTGACCACCTTTGACCGAGGACTATTAGCAGTTAACTGGCAACTAACAACTAACAACTGACCACTGACAAACATAAAGGAGTAACAAAAGGGTGGGAGATTTTGGCACAGTTTTAACCGCTATGATTACACCGTTCAAAGCGGACGGGAGTGTTAACTATGCTGTAGCGGCAGAACTAGCAGCGCATTTAGTTGACAATGGTACAGACACATTGGTTGTGTGTGGTACAACTGGAGAATCACCCACCTTGAGTTGGGATGAAGAATACAATTTATTTGTAGAAGTTTTGCAGACAGTAGCAGGCAAAGCCAAGGTAATAGCTGGATGTGGTTCCAATTCCACCAAAGAAGCGATCGCAGCTACGCAAAAAGCAGCTAAAATAGGAGTACATGGTACTTTACAGGTTGTACCTTACTACAACAAACCGCCACAAGCCGGACTAT